>NZ_JBSRLA010000016.1:0-57980 GCF_055149105.1 Desulfosalsimonas sp.
GGACTTCCCCGGAGGAAGAACCTATTTTATTTCACGCCGTAACGGTAGAACCTTTTTCAAGTCCTCCACCAGAGGTGGAGGGTTTAGACCGCAACTAATAATTTTTTCATTTCCGTTGTCCTCCCTTAAAAGTGTTTTGTTTTAAAAAACCGCTTACAGGTACTTGCTTGCAACAATCTGAAGCTGTTTTTTTACAGCTTGATTGTTGTACACTTCTGCCCTATCACCTCCTTTCAAATGACTTGCCGGTTATTGCTGCAAAAGGCGCGCAGCGCCTCTGGTTTGCTGCCTGTCAATTTTTAAAACCATCCGCGCGGGAAATCGCCGGGCCTTTTGGCAGGAAATTCCGGCTGGTGCGGATATTTGTCGGTGGTTCTGTGATGGTACGACAGTATTTGGACGTTTTTGGCTTGCGGCGCACGGAGGCATGCGCCGGGCTGACATTTTACGGAATTGTGGTTTCGGGGCTTGCGGTTCATATGAAATGGTTGCAAATCCTTTTGTTAAGATGGTTGCAACAAAAAAGACACGCAAATGAAATGATTACCAGCACAACTAAAGCAATTTTTCAGCAATGTCAACCCAAAACACAAAAAAATGTTTCCAAATGCTGCCCATGTGCTGGTTTATGAACATAGTTCAAAAACAAATATTTGAAATAACAGTTTTTTCGCCCATTCCAACCGCCCTGAAACCAAAGCATTTTTTCGGGGCTCCAAATCCTCTGTCGCCCGTTTGTTCCGTTTTTTCCCGCATCCCTTTCCCAGAAACCCGAACATGCCCGCATTTTTCCCCAAAGACCCAAATTTCCGGAAAGCAGAGGACGGAGGACAGAGGACGGAGGACAGAGGACGGAGGACGGAGGACAGAGGACAGAGGACAGAGGACAGAGGACAGAGGACAGAGGACAGAGGACGGAGGACGGAGGACGGAGGACAGAGGACGGAGGACAGAGGACGGAGGACAGAGGACGGAGGACAGAGGACGGAGGACAGAGGACGGAGGACGGAGGACGGAGGACAGAGGACGGAGGACAGAGGACGGAGGACAGAGGACAGAGGACAGAGGACAGAGGACAGAGGACAGAGGACGGAGGACGGAGGACAGAGGACGGAGGACAGAGGACGGAGGACGGAGGACAGAGGACGGAGGACAGAGGACGGAGGACGGAGGACAGAGGACGGAGGACGGAAGGCAGTGATCAGTGGTCGGTGGTCAGGAGCAAGAAGGCGGAAAGAACATCAGGCAATCAAACAGGAATGAAAGAAATGACAAAACAAGAACAGTTTAGTGATCAGTTTCAAACCGGGGTTACCGCCCCCCAAACACTGCCGGCAAGAGCTGCCTGCTTTTGCGCCCTGCCCGCCACTCCTCCCCCGTTCCAGGCCGGCCCCGGGGAAGGGGGCGGTTTTTGAAGCGACATTGCGATTTTTGCCGGACAGGCAAAAATCTCAGGAGCAAAAAAACCAACCCCGACTCCGGCGCCGCCTCCAAAGAAGTCCCCTGTACATTTACAACATCTTGAGAAAAAAAGAAATTTCTTCTCCAGAAAGGGGCCGGAATCCCCGGTTTTTAATTGACAGACAGGCAAATCTTAAATATTTTTGAATAAATTCGCTTTATTCAATAATGAAACGTTGGCTGCGAGTAACTGCTGCTATGGGTAAACTGGAAAAAGTGTACCAGCATATTCTGCTACGAAAATCAGATTCAAATGTATCTTTTGAAAACTTATGCACACTGCTTAAAAAACTCGGATTTGATGAGCGCATTAAGGGCGATCATCACATCTTTACCCGTGCAGACATTGAGGAAATTCTCAATTTGCAGCCAAAAGGCGCTAAAGCCAAGCCTTATCAGGTCAAACAGGTCAGAGGGATCATCCTGAAATACAATTTGCATGTTGGGGAATGATGATGGGAAAAAAATATGAAATCATTATATTCTGGAGCTCAGAGGACAACGCTTATATCGCCGAAGTCCCGGAGCTGCCCGGTTGCATGGCCGATGGCAATACCTACCAGGAAGCGCTCAAAAACGTGGAGCAGATTATCGATGAATGGATCGAAACCGCCACCCAACTCGGCAGACCCATCCCGCAGCCCAAAGGACGGCTGATGTATGCTTAAAACATTTTCCCGTGTGGGCGATTGCAGATCTGAAGTATTCTCCTGAAAAGATGCGTTTATATAAGGATAAATAATATGGCAGAACAAGAAAGTTTTGGCCGGTTGTTTGAAACCGGCGTGTACCGGCCGCCGAGCGAAGGCGGCAGCAACTCCCTGCTGCTGCGCTTTACCCGCAACTGCCCGTGGAACCGGTGCGCGTTTTGCGCCATGTACAAGACGGAAAAGTTCGAGGTGCGGCCGGTTGAAGAAATCAGGGCGGATATCGACGCCATGGCCCGGGTGCGCGACGAGCTTTATGAAATCTCCCGGCGGCGGGGCCTTGGAGATCAGGTCAACCGGCAGGCCATTGTGGAGCTCATTGAAAAATACCCGGAGTTCAACTATCATCAGGGTTTTGCCATGCTCATCAACTGGCTTATGGCCGGCGGGCGCACGGCATTTTTGCAGGATGCCAATACGGTGATCATGAAAACCCCTGATTTGGTGGAAGCCCTGCAGTATTTGCGCAAAAAATTTCCCTCCATCGAGCGGGTCACCACCTATGCCCGGTCCCGGACCCTGTCGCAAAAAAAGCCCGAAGAGCTCAAGGCCATCCGGCAAGCCGGACTGGACCGGGTCCACATCGGCCTGGAGACCGGCGATGACGAACTGCTGAAAAAAATCAACAAGGGCGTGGATGCCGACGGCCTGATCAAAGGCGGTCAAAAGGCCGTGGAAGCGGGTTTTCAGGTGTCTGAATACTGGATGCCCGGTCTGGGCGGAAAAGAGCTGTGGGAAAACCACGCTGTGAACACCGCCCGGGTGCTTTCCGCCATCAACCCCCATTACATCCGGTCCCGGCCGTTTCGGCCCCTGCCGGGCACGCCCATGTATGATCAATACCAGAAAGGCACACTGCAGCTTTTGTCCGCCACGGAACAGCTCCGGGAACTGGAACTGACCATGGAAAACCTGGAGGTCACCTCAAAGGTCTGCTTTGACCATGCGGGCAATTACTGGCGAAACTCCCGGGGCGGGCTGATGTTTTCCCACGATTACGAGGGCTACAAGTTCCCGGAACAGAAAGCCGAAGTCCTGGAAAAAATCAAGGACGGCTTAAACACCGACCACCCCATGCCCGGTTTTCTGCAGATGTGAAAAGAATTGTCACAGCCTGCCGGTTTAAAACAAAGGAGATCTCATGGAACTTAAAAACGCTTCTGCCATTGTCACCGGGTCATCATCGGGCATCGGGGCCGCTGTTGCCATGGAACTGGCAAAAAAGGGCTGGGGGAAAAGGCCTATGAAACCCTGAAAAATCAGTTTGAGGACGCCGCCCCCTTAAACCGCACCGCCACCCCGGAAACCGTTGCCCAAACACTTGGCTCTTTCATCAGCGGCGCGGACCTGACCACGGGCGAAACCCTGATCATCGACGGCGGCGCCCATCTGCACACCGCACCCATGCGGCGGTAATTTCGGCTGACTGGGCCACAACCCTGGTCAAATCATGCAAATCCCCTCTTGACATATACATATATTATATGCATAATTATTGCCATGAACACTGCTTGGGATCCCCAAAAAGCGAAAATCAATTTCCAGAAGCACAAAATTCGCTTTTCGGATGCTGAGGGCGTATTTTTTGATCCATACGCACTGACAATAGAGGAACAAAATTGTTTGGGCGAAAAACGATTTGTGACCGTTGGTGCAGACACTTTCGGGCGAATTGTGGTGGTGGTTTACACATACAGGGGTGAAACCATTCGCCTGATCTCCGCAAGAAAAGCAACATCAGGGGAAAGGCAGCAATATGAAAAAGGAATATAATTTTCAAAATGGAAAACAAGGCCCTGTTATTGCACAAAAAGGCAAATCCCGAATCACTATCTGCCTGGATTCGGATATTGTGGACGAATTCCGGGCCCGGGCAGATAAGGCGGGATACGGATATCAAACCATGATCAACGAAGCTCTGCGCCAGTATCTCGGAAAGAGCAGCAAATCACTGGATGAATCGGTTATCCGTCAGGTCATACGGGAAGAACTGGACCGCGCGGCCAATCATTGAGATGATTTTCCCTGTTGAAAAATTGGCATGCAAGCATAACCGGAGAAGATCATGGATGCCGGGAAAAAACAAACCGATGTGCTGCGGCAGATGCTTGAGAAAAGCCAACGGATCATTGTGTTTACAGGAGCCGGTATCAGCACGGAGTCCGGAATCCCGGATTTCAGAAGCCCGGGCGGCATCTGGAGCAAAAACCGGCCCATCAATTTCCAGGATTTTGTTTCTTCTGAAGAAATGCGCATTGAATCCTGGCGCCGCAGATTCGCCCTGGGCGAAGTCCTGGACCCGGCCCGGCCCAATTCCGGCCACCTGGCCGTGGCCAAACTGGTCCAGCGCGGCAAGGCCGCCTGCGTGATCACCCAGAACATAGACGGCCTGCACCAGCAGGCCGGGGTTCCGGACGACAAGGTTATCGAACTGCACGGCAACACCCATTATGCCGTGTGCCTATAAAAAAAACAAAACCATCAATTAAAGGAAGTATTTATGAACCTGTTTGAAGTCAATACAGACACCTGCAACCAGGACGGCATCTGCGCGGCAGTGTGCCCGGCCCAGATCATCTCCTTTTCCAAAGGACAATATCCCGAGCCTGTGGCAGATGCCGACGAACTCTGCATCCGGTGCGGCCACTGCGTGGCGGTCTGCCCCACCGGGAGCCTGACCCACAAAGACATGCCCGCGGAAAAATGCCCGCCGGTCCGGCCCGAAATGCTGCCAAGCCCGGAGCAATGCGAACATTTTTTCCGCATGCGGCGCTCCATCCGCACCTACAAGGACAAGGCCGTGGATGGCGATACAGTCTCCCGCCTGATCCACATGGCCCGGTTCGCCCCCACCGGACACAATTCCCAGTGCGTGGAATGGACCGTGATCGGCGGCAGGGACAAACTCGCAAACCTGGGCGAAGTCGTGGTGGACTGGATGCGCTGGATGATCGAAAACATGCCAGAGGCGGCAGCGGCCGTGCACATGGACCGGGCCGTGGCCCGGTGGGAAAGCGGTAAGGACGTGATTTTCCGGGGCGCACCCATGCTGGTTCTGGCCCATGGGGACAAAAGTCTTCCGCCTGCGCCCGCGGCCTGCACCATTGCCATGGCCTACCTGGAACTGGCCGCCCCCACCCTGGGCCTGGGCGGCTGCTGGGCCGGTTATTTCATGGCCGCGGCCGGCAATTTCCCGCCCATGAAAGAGGCCCTGACCCTGCCCGAAGGCCATCAGTGTTATGCCGCCATGATGATCGGATATCCCCGGTTTTCCTACAAACGCCTGCCGCTTCGAAATGCCCCGAAAATCAACTGGCAAATCAAATAAAAGAGGTGGGATATGCCTCCTTTTTCCGGCTGCCCTTTGTGCGGGGAAAAAGCGGTTGAACCCTACACTGCCGACCGGCTGCGGACATATTGGATCTGCAGCCGGTGCAGGCTGGTGTTTGTGCCGGAAAAACAACATGTATCACCGGCCCGGGAAAAGGCCCGGTATGACGAGCACAACAATGACCCGGATGATCCGGGTTACCGGAAATTTTTAAGCCGGCTGGCCGAACCCTTGTACAACAAACTGCCTTCAGGGGCATCCGGTCTGGATTTCGGCTGCGGGCCCGGCCCGGCGCTGGCAGCCATGCTCCGGGAGCAGGGCTTTGATACAGCGGTTTATGACAAGTTCTATGCCGCAGATTGCCGGGTGCTTGAAAAAACATACGATTTTATCACCGCCACAGAAGTGCTCGAACACCTCCGCCAGCCCGGAAAGGACCTGAACCGGCTCTGGCAGATCCTGCGGCCCGGCGGCATTTTCGGCATCATGACCAAGCTGGTCAAAGACAAAGCCGCCTTTGACACCTGGCACTACAAACGAGACCCCACCCATGTCTGCTTTTTCTCCGTTGAAACCCTGATTTGGCTCGGGGATTTTTTCCGGGCGCAGGTGGAATTTATCAACAGCGACACGATATTGTTTTATAAAACCAAAGCGCTCTGAACGATCCCGGCACTTGCCCTTTTTGTTTCAAGGACCTGTTGCTGGTATAAGTATTTGAACCTTGAACATTGAACGAAGTTAGAAGTTCAAGATCAAGGCTTGGCGCTTGCCGAAGAATGCGGCGCAATTCGCCGTACATGAAATTCTGAGAAATCGCGCGTAACGCGGATATTGGACACTTTACAGAAATCAACCAATATGCAATAAAAATAAATGACTCACAATGGCTCAACCCACAACCTTTCAATGCCATGATCAATGATGGATGAACTGGAATGGCAAACCCGAAGAGACCGGATCAACAAACGGCTACAGGCACTGAGCCGGCCCTGGATCATTATTTCCTCCCGGGAAACGGGCACAACACCTCTTACCTGTCACGCTGTTGAAGAATACTCCACTGCAAACGGACCTGCAGATTACGCACTTTTTGTAAACGGCCACCTTCTGGGCATTATTGAGGCCAAAAAAGTAAAAGTCGGTCCCCAGAATGTCCTGGAACAGGCCAAGCGGTATGCCAAAGGCGCCTTTAACAGCGTCGGCACCTGGAACGGGTACAAGGTGCCGTTTCTTTATGCCACCAACGGCGAAACCATCTGGTTTGTGGATGTCCGCCATCCCAACAACCTTGCCCGAAAAATCAGCGCGTTTCACACGCCGGATGCGCTTGCGGAATTCTTTGACGCGGATGTAACCGGGCGCTATGCGCATCTTCAACAGGATGCCCCGGCAATCAAGGGACTCCGCCCCTACCAGCAGGAAGCCGTGGAATCAATCGAAAATGCCATTGCCGCACGAAAACGTGCCATGCTCCTGGCCATGGCCACCGGCACAGGCAAAACCTTTACCACCGTATCCCTGATCTACCGGCTGCTTAAAACCAAGGCCGCCCGGCGGATACTCTTCCTGGTGGACCGGCGGGCATTGGCTGCCCAGGCAGTGCGGGAACTGTCTGCTTTCACCACCCCGTCAGGCAGCAAGTTCAACAATGAATACGAGGTGTACAGCCAGCGATTCCGAAGAGAGGACCTGGAGGAAGACCAGCCTTTTGACAACAAAGTGCTGCCAAACGAATACCTGACCGCACCGAAACCGGCCCATACTTTTGTGTATGTCTGCACCATCCAGCGGATGACCATTAACCTGTTCGGCTGGGAAAATGCATTTGCACAACCGGAAAGCGACCCGGATTATGAAGCTGAAACCGAAGCACTGGATATTCCGATCCATGCTTTTGACATCATTATCGCGGATGAATGCCACAGGGGCTATACCGCCCGGGAAACCGCGGTGCGCCGGAAAACCATGGAATATTTCGATGCTGTAAAAATCGGGCTCACCGCCACTCCGGCAGCCCATACCCTTGCCTTGTTCCGGGAAGTGGTTTACCGGTACACAACAGAACAGGCCATCCAGGACGGCTATCTGGTGGATTACGAGGCTGTCAAAATCGCCTCTGATATCCGAATGAAAGGAATTTTTTTAAAGCCCGGGGAATCTGTAGGCATCGTTGACACGGAAACCGGAAACGAAGCCTATGATGAACTGGAAGACGAAAGGGAATTTCCCACCCGGGAAATTGAACAGAAAGTCACCGCACCGGAAAGCAACCGGAAAATCATACGGGAAATCGCCGCCCATGCGTATCAGCATCAGAAGGAGACAGGTCATTTCCCCAAAACCCTGATCTTTGCGGCAAACGATCTGCCCCACACATCCCACTGCGATCAACTGGTCCGGATCTGCAAAGAGGAATTCGAACTGGGCGACGAGTCAGTGAAAAAAATCACCGGCAGCCCGAGCGTGGACCGGCCGCTTCAAAAAATCCGGGAATTCCGGAACCGTCCTGACCCCAAGATCGTGGTCACCGTGGATATGCTGACCACCGGCGTGGACATCCCGCCCCTGGAGTTTCTGGTATTTCTGCGGCCGGTCAAATCCCGCATCCTGTGGGTGCAGATGCTGGGCCGGGGAACCCGCAGGTGCCCGGAAATCCACAAGGAAAAATTCGTGATTTTCGACTGCTTTGACGGCACGCTGATCCAATATTTTCAAAACACAACGGATTTCCGGATCGAGCCGCCCCAAAAGGAAACCATACCCATATCCCGGGTGATTGAAAACATTTACCAGAACGTGGACCGGGCATATTACACCCGGGTGCTGGTGAGAAGACTGCGCCGGATCGAACGCACCATGAGCGGGCAGGCCCGGGAACAGTTTGCCGCATTTATCCCGGACGGCGACATGGCCAGATTCGCGGATGCGCTGCCCGAACGGCTGAAAAATGCATTCCCGGAAACCATGAAGACCCTTCGCAATACTGAATTCCAGGATCTGCTGGTCAAATATCCCAGAGCCAAACGATCGTTTCTGGTTGCCTATGAAGCCGAAGATACCGTGTCTTCTGAAACCGTATTTCTTGCCGGCGGAAATTATCAAAAACCCGGGGACTATCTTGACGCATTCGCCCGGTTTGTGACAGAAAATCCGGAACAGATCGAAGCGATCCGCATCCTGCTGGAACGGCCGGCGCAATGGCGCACTGACGCCCTGGATGAATTGCGCAAAAAATTACACCAAAACCGTTTTGATGAAGAAGCCCTTCGGCGGGCACACCAGCTGGTGTATAACAAGGCCCTGGCAGACATCATATCCATGGTCAAACACAGCGCGGACGAACAGCAGCCGCTGCTCACCGCTGAAGAGCGGGTGGATCAGGCCCTGGCCCGGGTGACCGCCGGCAGAAGCTTTACACCGGAACAGCAGCAATGGCTGAACCTGATCCGGGAACACATGATCGCAAACCTGGCCATCGAACTGAATCATTTCGACTATGCCCCGATTTTTGAGCGCAAAGGCGGACTGAGCCGCGCCCGCGCATTGTTTGAGACGGATCTGGAACGACTGATCGAGGAACTCAACTACGAAGTGGCTGCATGAACATGCGGCACCTGCTTTATCCAAAGGAAACCGAATGTCAGACATTGTCAACAAGCTCTGGGGCTTCTGCCACACGCTCCGCCACGACGGCATCGATTACGGGGACTACATTGAACAGCTCACCTACCTGCTTTTTCTCAAGATGGCAGATGAGCGGGGCATTGCCATCCCGGAGCAATATAACTGGGAAAGCCTGAAAAAAGAATCCGGACAGGATCTGCTGGACCGTTACGCGGAAATTCTGCGCAATCTCCGGGAACAGCCGGGTTTGCTCGGCGATATTTTCACCCAGGCAATGGCCCGGTTCAACAATCCCGTGAACCTCAAGCAGCTGATTGCCATGATCGACCGGGAAAACTGGTCTGCCATGGACGTTGACGTCAAAGGCGCAGCCTTTGAGGGCCTGCTGGAAAGATCGGCCAGTGAGGGGAAAAAAGGGGCCGGACAGTATTTCACCCCCAGGGAGCTGATCAAGTCCATCATTCGGGTCACGCAACCGGATCCCCGGAGGCACAAAAATTTCGCCGTCTGCGACCCGGCCTGCGGCACCGGCGGTTTTCTGGTTTCCGCATACGAGTGGCTCATGGAAAAGACCAAAGGTGCGCTTCGGATCAGCGAAGTGGAGCGCATCCGGAAAAAGACCTATTACGGCCAGGAATTCGTTCCCCGGCCCAGGCGCCTGGCCCTGATGAACCTGTTTCTCCACGGCATCCAAGCCACCGTTTATTACGGGGACACCATTTACGAGCCGAACCGGGGCGAGCGCTACGACTGCGTGCTTACCAATCCCCCGTTCGGCACAAAGGGCGCCAACCAGGTCCCTGACCGTGATGATTTCACCATTGCCACCAGCAACAAGCAGCTCAACTTTGTCCAGCACTGCATGAATATTCTCAAGCCCGGCGGCCGCTGCGCCATTGTGCTGCCGGACAACTGCCTGTTCGAAGGCAAGGCCGGCGAGGTGTTTGAAATCCTGATGCAGGACTGCAACGTGCATACCATCCTGCGGCTGCCCCGGGGGACCTTCACCCCCTACAGCCCGGGAGTCAAGGCCAACGTGGTCTTTTTCCAGAAAGGACTGCCTACGGAAAATACCTGGATATTCGACGCCCGCTCCAACGTGCCCGGCATCACGAAAAAAGAAAGACCCCTGACCGCAGAGCATTTTGCCGAATTCGAGCAATGCTACGGCCCGGACCCGGACGGCAGAAGCCAGCGCACCGACCTCGGCCCGGAGGGCCGTTTCCGGCGCTTCCACATCAGCGACATCAAGGAACGCGAATACAAGCTGGACATCACCTGGCTCCGGGACGAATCCCTGGAGGACGCCAATGACCTGCCTGAGCCGGAGGTGCTGGTTTCGGAGGCGATTACGGAGCTGGAGGCGGTGGTGGATGATTTAAGGAGAATCTTGCAATCCGTTGAAAATAATGGTGAATAATTTTGTACAAACCAAGTCATTGGGCCAAATGCACAATTGATGAAATTGCAGTTGTATTCCTAGGCAAAACTCCTCGGAAAAACCAATACAAGTCAAAAGGCAAAAATAAAGTAATAAAATTTCGAGATCTTAAGGAAGGACAAATAGACTTCAATAATGATAAAGAAGGATTTGTCGTTGATGATGCAGAGCTATTGAGATCTTTGAAAAAATTGAAAAAAAAAGATATTCTTATTACTTCCGCAGCTCATTCAGGAGAGAACATCGGTAAAAAATGTTCTATAATAAGTGAATTACCGCCAACATATGAAAGTATTTTTTTCACCGGGGAACTTTTAAACATTCGTTGTTTATATAATGAGAGCATGGCAAAATGGCTTTTTTACTTCTTTTCATCTAAATACGGTGTAAAAGAAATTCAAAAAGCTGTTTCGGGTGTTCATCTTACATCTGGCCGAGCAAAACTGATGGAGGTTGTGATTCCGCCCGATAAAGAAAGGGCGCGCATAGTCGCCAAACTGGAAAAATTACTGACCAGAGTGGACCAATGCCAGGCGCGGCTTGAAAAAATTCCGGGCATCCTCGAAAACTTTCGAACAACCATTATTTCGGCAGCGTGTACCGGAAAACTGACCAAAGACTGGAGACAGAAAAACAAAGATGCAAAATCAGCAAGCTCGGGACCACACCATCCAACTCCGAACAAAAAAAGCCAGAAAAAACCTTCTTATTTTCAGAGAAACTGGTTTGAAGAATTACCTGCATCCTGGAGTTGGGCATATTTATCTGAAATATCTGACTGCCGCCTCGGCAAGATGCTTGATAAAAGCAAAAACAAGGGAGAAAAAACAAGATATTTAAGAAACATAAACGTCCGGTGGTTCACTGTTGATCTGACTGACCTGCTTGAAATTCGGGCATCTGCAGAGGATAAAAGAAAGTTAAGTTTAAAAAAAGGTGATGTTTTGGTCTGCGAAGGAGGCGAACCGGGAAGAGCAGCGGTTTGGAATCGTGAAGATTCCGATATCATTTACCAAAAGGCCTTACATCGAGTCAGATCCGATGGCTCCTTTTTGCCTTCATGGCTGGTATACAACCTGAAAAATGATTCAAAAAACTGGCGGTTGTCATCGTTATTCACAGGCACGACAATAAAACACCTGACCGGCCAATCCCTTGCAAAGTACCCCTTGGCAATCCCGCCGATTGAAGAACAGAAAGAAATCATAAGGCGTATTGAAAAACTTTTTCAACTCGCCGACCATATCGAACACCGCTACCACAAGGCCAAAACGCACATCGACCACCTCACCCAGTCCATCCTTGCCAAGGCCTTTCGCGGTGAACTGGTCCCCCAGAACCCGAATGACGAGCCGGCCGCCGAACTCCTGAGACAGATTAAAAACGAAAAAGATCGGCAATCCCCTGAAAACAAATCAGGACGAAATTCAAAAAACCAGAACCAAAAGAAAAAGGCGCGGGCATGAAAGACTCGATCAAGACAGAATCCGATTACGAGAAGGCCCTCGAACGTATCGCCGCTTTGATGAATGCCGCCCCGGGATCTCCGGAAGCCGATGAACTGAAAAGACTTGCCGTGCTGGTGGACAATTACGAGTCCGTGCATTACCCCATTGACCCGCCGGCACCCGAGGATCTAATCGAGTTTAGAAAAGAACAGGCGAGACAAAAAACGTAACCGGAAAATTTGCCATCACAGGAACGCAGAACCATGCGGAAAATCAAAACCCTTCCAAAATGGGACCGTCCCAGGGAAAAGCTGCAGAACAGAGGGGCGCAGGCATTGTCAGACCTTGAGCTCATGGCGATTCTGCTCGGCTCCGGCACCCCGCAGCACGATGTCATGTCTCTTGCGGAAAAAGCGGTAAAAGTGGCGGATAAGACCAATGCAAAACCTTCTCTCGATGATTTGCTCGCCATTGACGGCATCGGCCCGGCCAAGGCCGGTCTGATTGCCGCAGCCCTGGAATTTGCCCGCCGCAGAATAAAACCGGAAGGCATCAAAATTGCGTTTCCGCCGGACGTGCTGCCCCTGATTCAACACCTGGCAGACCGCAAACAGGAACATTTCATCTGCATTTCCTTAAACGGCGGCCACGAAGTCTTGGCGGTGCGCACGGTTTCCGTAGGCTTGGTCAATCAATCCCAGGTTCACCCCCGCGAAGTCTTTGCCGATCCCATCACCGACCGGGCAACTGCGGTTATCGTCGCCCACAACCATCCCGGCGGCAGCCTGCACCCCAGTAAAGAGGACATGAAAATCACCCGTCAGCTAAAAAAGGCAGGGGAAATCCTGGGCATCAGCCTGCTGGATCACATCATTTTTAACGCAAGGGGATATTACAGCTTCCTGGAAAACGGAGATTTCAATGACGACCCTCACCTATAACATCTGTTGCGATGAATCCGATCTCCGTAAAACAAACCGACCAAGGGGAATAGCAGAAGTTGCCGCAAGGCATATCAAAATGCTGACAGGGTAAGAAAACAAAAGCCGCCAAGCTGACTTGACGGCTTTGATTGCTCCTTCTACACATGGCAGATGAGACTGATTCAACAATAGCTATTCTGTGCTCATTGTCAATTTTTGACATGACATGAACGTCCAAAAAAATTTGTCAGAATCGGCGCCAACTAAAAAGCTGCCCAAAAAACGCATGACAGATGGAAAAATCCCGGGTTCATAACCAAAGCTCCCCTGATGAAAAAATCGCCTTGTTCCGTTCGTTTTTCCGCGGCCGGGATGATGTCTATCCCCGGCGCTTTGAGAGCAGGAAATCGGGCAAAACCGGTTACCAGCCGGCCTGTGCCAATGAGTGGGCAAAGGGACTATGCGATAAACGCGCTGTTAAATGCACCCAGTGCCCGAATCAACGATTCCTTGCTGTCACAGATACGGTGATCCGATGGCATTTGTCTGGCTGTGATGACGGCGGTCGGGATTTTGTCATGGGCATTTACCCCATGCTTTTTGATGAGACCTGCTTTTTTCTGGCAGCTGATTTTGACAAGACAACATGGCAGAAAGATGCCCAGGCATTTATGGAAACTTGTGAGCAGATGAATCTTCATGCAGCCCTTGAGCGTTCCCGTTCCGGAAACGGTGCGCACGTGTGGTTGTTTTTCGAAGAGCCGGTTCCGGCTGTCCTGGCAAGAAAACTGGGCGCCTGCGTTTTGACCCGGACCATGGAAAACCGGCCGGATATGGGACTTGATTCATATGACCGGTTTTTCCCCAACCAGGACACCCTGCCCAAAGGCGGTTTGGGCAGCCTGATAGCCCTGCCCCTGCAGAAAAAAGCCCGGGAATCGGCAAACAGCGTTTTTCTTGACAAGCATTTCAGACCGTATCCGGACCAGTGGGTTTTTTTGTCAACCCTGATGAAAAACTTCCGCAGTCTTACAGAAACCATTGTGGATGCGGCGGAACAGAAAAACCAGGTGATGGGGGTCCGGTTTCCGCCGGCTGAAGACCCGGAGGATGCCCCCTGGGAGGCACCTCCTTCCAGACGACCCAAAGAACCGAAAATCACGGACGTACCAGATGAACTGACACTGATTCTGGGGGATCAGATCTATATATCCAAAGATGCGCTTTCCCCGGCTCTGCGCAACCGGCTCCTGCGCCTGGCGGCTTTTCAGAATCCGGAATTTTACAGAGCCCAGGCCATGCGCCTGCCCACCTATGACAAGCCAAGGATTATCGCATGCGCAGAGCAGTATCCGCAGCATATCGGACTTCCCCGGGGCTGTATTCCGGATATTGAAAAACTGTTTTCAGAGCTCAACATCAAGCCCGTGATCCGGGATGAACGTTTTCAGGGCAGACCGCTGCCGGTTTCATTTCAGGGGAGACTGCGCCCGGAGCAGATCACTGCAGCAGAAGCAATGGCAGCACACGACAATGGGGTTTTGGCCGCTGCCACGGCTTTTGGCAAAACCGTGATTGCCGCATGGCTGATCGCCCAGCGAGGTGTCAACACCCTTGTGCTGGTCCATCGAAAGCAGCTCATGGAGCAGTGGATCAACCGCCTGACTGCATTTCTGGATCCGCCGGCAGAATCCATCGGGTCCATGGGCAGCGGCAGAAAAAAACTGACCGGCGCTCTGGATGTGGCCCTGATTCAAAGCTTGGTGCGCAAAGGCCAGGTCAATGACCTGGTGGCTGATTACGGACACATTGTGGTGGACGAGTGCCATCACCTTTCTGCAAGAAGCTTTGAACTGGTGGCCCGGCGCGCAAAAGCCCGGTTTGTAACCGGCCTGTCAGCCACAGTGACCCGAAAAGACGGACATCATCCCATTATTTTCATGCAATGCGGGCCGGTGCGATATCGCGTTGATGCCAAAAAACAGGCAGACAAAAGTCCGCTGCAGCATAAAGTCATTGTCCGCCCGACAGATTTTCAAACCCAGACAGCCGATAATCCGGACGTTCGGATTCAATTTCAAGCTTTATACCTGGAACTGATGGCGGATGAAAACCGCAACCAGCTCATCTGCGGCGATGTGATCCAGGCGGTCAGAAACGGACGATCCCCGATTGTTTTAACAGAGAGAACCCAGCATCTGGAAATTCTGGCAGAACGACTACGGCCGGAAATACAGCATTTGCTTGTTTACCGGGGCGGCATGGGGAAAAAGGTTATGGCAGATCTTTCTGACAGACTCGCAGCCATAGATCCTCATGAAGAAAGGGTATTGCTCGCCACCGGCCGGTATATCGGAGAAGGGTTTGATGATAAACGGCTTGACACGCTTTTTCTGACCCTGCCGGTGTCATGGAAAGGAACCGTGGCACAATATGTCGGGCGGCTGCACCGTTTGCACGATACCAAGCGCGAGGTCTGCGTCTATGACTACGCAGACCTCAACGTGCCCATGCTGGCCAGGATGTTTGACCGGCGCTGCCGGGGATATGAAGGCGTCGGCTACACCATCGAGCTGCCGGCCAGTGCTGTTCCGGGATGGCCCGCAGATGCAGAACTTCCGGTTGATCCTGCCTGGAAACAGGATTATGCCGCCAGTGTACGACGGCTCATTCGCGACGGGGTGGACAAGCCTTTGGCCTCCCTGTTTATTCAAGCGGCCGGAGCTGCGCCTGGGGAAACAAAAATCCAAGGAGGGGCACGAAGTGCCACCGAGGCATTTCTTTACCAGCGGCTGCAAACCCTGCCTCAGACCGCTGGCAGATTTGAATTGAATCAGACCCTGCCCATTTCCTTTGACGGCCATGGCAAGATGGAAGTGGATCTGCTGGACAAAGACAACCGGATCGCCATTGAAATTGACGGCGCTCAGCACCTGGATGATCCGCAGGCATATCGCCGGGACCGGCGCAAAGACCTGCTTCTCCAGGAAAACGGATATATTGTCCTCCGTTTCCTGACCACAGATGTGGGCACCCACTTAGATCAGGTGCTGGACGCCATTGTCCGGACAGTCGTCCATCGCTCAGGGCAACCGGGTGCACTAGGCGTCATCATTGATTGACAAAACAAACACGATGCTTTAATTTAATACCACAATGATCATACCAAAATATTCTGAGTGCAAAACAATCAAAAAAATCAAAGCCGATAAATATGAAAGTCAAAACATCAATCACGCTGTCCCGGGATTTAGTCTGTCAGATAGACGCGCTGTCAGGGCGATATGGCAACCGATCCGCATTTATTGAAAAAGCGGTACGGGCGTTGATCGATACGGAAACCAAGCGTGCACGGGATCTCAAAGATTTAAAAATTCTCAACGAACAAGCCTCTGAACTCAATAAAGAAGCAGAGGATGTTCTGGATTTTCAGGCGGACTTGTGAAACGCGGGGAGCTTTATCGAGTCTATAAAGGCGCTGCCCATGATCCGAAACGCTACCGTGTTTTTGTGGTCATCAGCCGCCAGGTTCTGCTTGACTCCAGGCTTTCAACTGCCATCTGCGCCCCTGTATATAGTTCTTACCACGGTCTTTCCACCCAGGTACCGGTTGGTATCGACAATGGGCTGAAACATGACAGCAGCATCCATTGCGATGAACTGGTCAGTATTCCCAAACGCTTGCTGAAAAATTTTGTCGGCACGCTGTATCCCGTTCAAATGACTGTCCTGGACAAAGCCCTGGCCATAGCTGTGGGCATCGACAGCTGAAATCCGCGCGGCGCCGCCTCAGGGGCGAATATGTTCTGCAAATTCGTTGAAAGCCACATGGATGGGAATGGCAAATCCCAGGCCCTCGAACTTGCGGGTGAGTTCCTTAAAGGAGTTGATCCCGGCCACCCGGCCCTGGCGGGTCACCAGGGGGCCGCCGCTGTTTCCGGGATAGATTTTGGCATCGGTCTGGATGAAATTGGACTTGAACCCGGCAATAATGCCCCGGCTCATTGAATCCCGGAGGCCCAGGGGGCTGCCGATGGCATAGACCTGATCTCCCTGGGAAAGCGGGCCCGGGTTGGCCGGGGCGATAAAAGGGGTTTTGTACCCGTCGATTTTTAAAAGCGCCAGATCATGGCTGCGGCTTTTGGCCACCAGATAGGCGGGGATTTCCCGGCCGTCCTTGCATATGACCTTGAAATGGCGGCTCAGCGCTGCAGTGGCGTTTTTGTAACGATACGAGCTGATCTGTCTTTCGTATTCAGCCTTTTTGTCCTCATATTCGGCCTTTTGCTGTTCAAAGCGCTTCTTATACGCCTCGTATCGATCCTTTTCAATGGCATAGCGCCGCTTTTCCCGCTGCCTGGCCGCGCCCCTGGGCATCCTGTCTATGCTTGTCCGGTACTGGTTCAAATGCCGGGCAAACTTGCGCAGGCGCTGTTTTTCATCTGCGATCTGCTTGTCTGCGGCCGCAAACCGTTTCTCTATTTTCTCTATTGCCGCATCGCTTCGCTCAAGGGTATTCGAACTTGTCTGGATCACATGCCGGTTGGTGAGAATATAACCGTTTTCATTAACAAAAAAGCCGGAACCGGTTCCAATGCCCGTCTTTATGGTCACCGCGGCCAGGGCCGCGGCCTCCACCGGGCTTGAGGGGTTGTAGCGGTTGTGCAGGTCCGCCTTCAGATCCCGGCCTGAGGCGGGCCCGTGGCGGCCGGAGCGCCCGGCCGATTCCACCCGCTTTGCTTCGCCTTCGGGCGCGGTGTCGGTAAAATGCCATTTGCCGTCTGCATCCTGGTATTTGTAAATTTCAGACAACACCGGCGCGGCTGCAAAAGCAGTCACCAAAATCACCAGAACGGCCGGAAAAACCATTTTTCTCAGCATTTTTCTCCCCTGAACATTGACGCGCTCGTAAAAAGTCGATTTTCAGATGGCGCTGTAAAAAGTTCAAGATCAAGGCTTGCGCGATTTCGAAGAATGCAGCGTACTGATCCGTACGTGAAATTCTGAGAAATCGCGCGTAACGCAGATATTGGACTTTTTGCGGTGCCATCAACATTAATCCGCGTTTTTAAATCAGGCCCCTTTCCCCCAGGTTTCCGTAGCGGTGGTAATTGTTGCACACGGCCTGTTCCTGCAGATACTGGAGCAGTTCCAGGCGGCCTTCCATGTAAACCGGGGTGCGGGAAACATAAAACCCGGTTTCCGCGGCCTTTTCATAGACCACGGCAGGCACCCGGTCGGCGGCGGCATACCGGATCCGGTCGATTTCGCCCATGATCTCACACAACCGCTGGTCTGTCTGCTCAACGATCTCCCCGTTTCTGAAAAACCGGCGGCCGTGACGGGTGTTCAGAAACCGGGCCGCAGGCCCGGAAAGCCCGGGCGGAATGCTGACTGTGGCCGTGCACCCGGTGATCCGGGCAGCGGCAATCCGGGCCAGCACTTCAAATACCGAGTCCTTTTCACTGACCCGGACCACCACCCGGCCCTTGGGCAGATACCGAAGGTGATTGTCCTGGCCGCGCAGATGAAAATAATCATGCTCTTGGCCAAACTCCTGCTCCCACCAGTGGAGATAGCTTTTAACCGCATAAACCACCTTTTCCAGATCTCCGGCAAGGTCTGCATCAAACCTGTTCCAGCGCAGGTCAATCTGCCATTCATTGACAATGCGCAGCAAATGGCTGTCTTCGCAAATGTCGCCAACAGCCGGATACCCGGTTTCGGCAAAATCCATGAACTGGTAGACGTAATTGGGGCTGCCGGCCTTGATCCCCGCGCCCAGGGCGGACTTTCCCATTCCGCCGAAAGGCTGGCGCAGCACAATGGCGCCGGTGGTGCCCTTGTTGATATACAAATTGCCGGCTTTGATCCCGGCTTTCCATTTTTCCTGCTCCCGGCGGTCCAGGCTTTCCAGCCCCGAGGTCAGGCCGTATCCGGTCATGTTGACCAGATCAATGGCATGATCCAGGCTTTGGGCGCGCATGACCCCGATGACAGGGCCGAAAAATTCTGTCATGTGGGTATAGCCGCCCGGCTTTACCCCCCACTTGATCCCCGGGCTCCAGATATAGGGATTGGCCGCCACCGGCCCGGGTTTTAAGGCCCAGGATTCGCCCTCTTCGAGCTGTGTCAGGGCCCGGTGCAGATCCCCGTCCGGCGGGGCGATGACCGCGCCCACCTTGTTTTGAAACTCCCAGCAGGAGCCGGTCTTGCAGCTTTTGGCCGCATCCGCGAGCTGGCGGCGGAAAAGTTGGTCATCATAGACCTCCTTTTCCAATATCACCAGGGAGGTGGCGCTGCATTTCTGACCGGAGTTGCTGAAGGCCGAATGCACGATATTTTTGATGGCCTGGTCCCGGTCGGACATGGCCGTGACAATGGTGGCGTTTTTGCCGCCGGTTTCCGCAGCCAGCTGGACGTCCGGGCGGTTTTTCAATATTCGCAGGCCCGTATCCGTGCCCCCGGTCAAAATAATATAGTCCACCTCCGGGTTGCCGGTTAACTCGCTGCCTGCGGTGCTGCCGGCACACGGGATGAACTGGAGCGTTTTTTTCGACACCCCGGCCCGGTAAAAACACTTCACCAGTTCCCAGGCCGTGAGCACGGCCGATGATGCGGGCTTGAACAACACGGTGTTTCCGGCCGCCAGGGATGCGGCAATCCCGCCGCAGGGAATGGCAATGGGAAAATTCCAGGGCGTGATCACAAGGCCCACGCCCCTGGGGCGAACGCGGACATTGTCCATGTTGTGAAAGATTTTGGCGCTGTGCGGGTAAAACTCTGTGAAATCAATGGCCTCTGACACCTCTGGGTCGCTTTCGGCAAACATCTTGCCCCAGTTGGCCGCAGCCGCGCCGATCAGATCGCCCCGGGCCTTTCTGAGCTCATGGCACACCCGGTCCAGGATCTGGTGTCGTTTTTCCTGGGTTTTCTCCCGCCATCCGTCCGGGTCCCGGCGGGCGGTTTCAACCGCGCGCCGGATGTCCTCGGTCCCGGCCAGGCCATACACGGCTGTTGTGACCGCATCCCCGGAATCCGGGTTATACGTGGTCACGTCAATGACATTTCTGGTTTCACGGTCCTGGAAAATTTCATCTCCGTCTATGACCACCGGGATTTCAATGGGATCATCATCGGCGGATTTCCGCCATTTGTCCCGGATGGTTTTGGCCCATTTCTGGTTGGGCGGCAGGGACCAGTCCGTATCCGGCTCATTGGTGAACCGGTTGGTAAAAAACGCCCCGATTTGCTCATCAAATGTTTCCGTGTTTCTGTTCTGGGTCCGGCTGGGTGCAGCCGGGGCCGCATCCATATGCCGGCAGGACTGTTCAAACTGGTCTTTTAAAAACGTCCAGGCGCGGGAGTTGGTTGTCAGGTAAGGGGCATAGCGCAGGAAATTTTCCGGGGAGGTGTTTTCATCCAGCCGCCGGATCAAATAGGCAATGGCATTGATAAACTGGTCCTTTGAGGCCACCGGCGCATAAAGCAGGATATCTCTGACGCTTTCCTGCAGGGTCCGGCGCATGTGATCGGCCATGCCTTCGAGCATTTCAAACCAGAAAAACTCGGTCACGCCCAGGGCATGGCCCAGCTCATGGGCATAGGCCAGTTCAAACAGGTTATGGGAGGCCACCCCCAGGTGCACGGCCCGGATGTGTTCGGGCTGCATGGCATAGGAAACCATGCGCTTGTAATTGGCATCCACGTCCATTTTGTTGTCATATGTGGCAAGCGGCCAGTTGAAATGAGAAGATTCCAGCAGCTCCATCTCAAGATTGGCGCCCTTGACAATGCGCAGCTTGATGGGCGCCCCGCCGGCGTCCACCCGCTTAATGGCCCATTGGGTCAAGCGCTGCTGCATCGGATAGGCATCGGGCAGATAAGCCTGCAGGACAATGCCGGCGGAATAGTCTAAAAATTCCGCTTTTTCCAGGGTCCGGACAAAGGCCTCGCAGGTAATGTGGATATCGCGGTATTCTTCCATGTCCATGTTGACGATCTTGGGCACAACCTCACCGTTTTCCCGGGTGAAATAATTTTGCCTGGCCACCCGCAGCAGTTGTGAAAGTCTTTCCACCAGGAGTTCCACGGTGTGCTCAAAGGCCATGGGCGAGATCTGGGAATACAGGGTGGAGATTTTCACCGAGATGTATTCCACATCCGGATCCTTCATGTCGTCAATATAGGTCTGCAGCCGGCGCAGGGACTCTTCTTCGCCAAGAACGGCCTCGCCCAGGTGGTTGATGTTCATGCGCACGCCCTGGGCTCTTCGTTTTTCCAGGTGCCGGTGCAGGGGTTTGGATTCGCCCGGGATAATGGCCCGGGACGAGGAATTGCGCATCTGCTCCACCATCCGGGGCACGGCGATATTGGGGAAATGCCGCCCCATGCCCATAAACATCTGGATCAGCAGCCGCTCCACCCGGGAGAAAAAATCCGGGACCCCGTATTCGGAGAGCAGGTGATTGACCTGGTCGGCCACCCGCTCATGATCGTAGGACCGGAAGCACTGGTCGATCATGCGGGTGAGCACCACCTTGTCCAGGGGGTGGGTCAGCAGACGCTTCATCTGCTGCTGGATGTGTTTTTCCTCTGCGGTAAGCAGCTCATTTGCCCGGTTCTGCCATTTGGCGGCAAGTGCGGCAGCGCTTTGTTCAATTTGGTCCGGATTCGGGGTGTTCATTGTTCCTCCAGCAAGGGTGAAAACATTGCCGCCGCAACGCCAATGGCCAAACAGAGAGCAGCAAGGGCGGGCTTTGTGTTATTTTATATCCTTGGTCGGTATTATAGCATATAATGGATAAATTTCCATTGAAGACAAGACAGGATTTACAGAAAAAGGCGGAAAATGAAAGAAGTGATCATCACAGAGGAACCCATTGCGCTCTACAAGCTGCTCAAGCTCGAAAATTTGACTGCAAGCGGCGGAGAGGCCAAGTACGTGATTGCCCAGGGCATGGTTCAGGTCAACCAGCAAACTGAAACCAGAAAGCGCAAAAAAATCTTTGCCGGCGATCTGGTGGAATTTGCCGGCCGGCAGCTCCGGGTGCAGGTGCAGGGAAAATGATCCGCCGCTTTTCCATGTCAACATCCCGGATGCATTATATAAGGATTTGGCTTGACTGCAGGTGTATTTGTACATACAATAGACACACAAATACAAGAAACGGAGGCTGAAATGAAAGCCAAAAACCAACGGGTTTCCTTGCGCACCACCCAGGCCCAGAAGACCCTGCTGTCCCGGGCGGCTGAAATTAAGGGAACCAGTTTTTCCGATTTTGTTCTTGAAAGTGCATGCAGGGCAGCCGAGCATGCCCTGCTGGATCAGCGGCTGTTTTTTCTCGATGAAGACAGCTTTGCCAGGTTCCAGGAAGCCCTTGAAAGGCCGACTGCATCAAAACCGGAAATCCTTAAGCTTTTCAGGGAAAAACCGCCTTGGGAACAAACATAGCCCCGCCGGCAGCGCTTGAAAAACATCACCGGACAACCGATTTTGATTGCGGCAATCCTGTTTTAAACCAATGGCTGACAGATTACGCCTGGATGAATCAGCAGGCCGGCACATCCAAAACATTTGTCCTTTGCCGGGATGACCACCAGGTTATCGGATATTACAGCCTGGCTGCAGGGGCAGTGGCTCCGGAGCAGACCGGGTCCCGGATCACCAGGGGCCTTTCCAGACACCCCGTACCGGTGGCCATCCTTGCAAGACTGGCTGTTGACCGCAGGTGGCAGGGATACAAAATCGGCCAATGGCTGCTGCGAGACGGCCTGATCCGAACCGTCAACATATCCGGCCAGATCGGAATCCGGGCGATTCTGGTCCATGCCAAGGACGAAAATGCCCGGAAATTTTATACCCATCATGGATTTGAAGCCTCCCCGGTGGACCCGATGATGCTCATGCTGCTGTTAAAGGATATCAAAAAGAGCCTTGCCCATGAACCCCTTGTTTGAAGAACTCGACTTTCGCAATACCCCCATGGGCGAGCTGGTGCTCCGGCGCAGGCGGATGATGGCCCTGAAGGGAAAAATCATCTACGAGGTCAAGCTCAATGACGAATATCTCATGTCAAGCCTGTTTTATGCCGCTGAAGCCGCCCTGGCCGAAACCGGACTTTCTTGCCTGGAAGGCGGCAACTGGGACGTTGCCGTGGGCGGGCTGGGCCTGGGATATACGGCCGCGGCCGCCCTGGAATTTGAGCAGGTAAAGCGCCTTGTGGTCATCGAGGCCCTGGCGCCGGTCATTGACTGGCACCGTCAAAATCTGGTGCCAAACGGGGCGGTGCTGTGCCATGATCCGCGCTGCCAATTGATACACGGGGATTTTTTCGCCCTGTGCCGTGCCGGCGGCCTTGACCCGGATACGCCCGGCCGGCAATTTGACGCAATTTTGATAGATATTGACCACAGCCCGGAAGCCTGGCTGGATGCCGGCCACGGTGAATTTTACACAGCAGCCGGCCTAAACCGCCTCCAATCCCTTCTCAAACCCGGGGGCGTGTTTGCCCTGTGGTCCAATGACGCCCCGCACGATGGGTTTATCCAGACCCTGTCTGCGGTGTTTGAACAGGCGGAGGGCCGCACCATCTGTTTTGACAACCCCCTGCAGCAGACCGTGTCTGAAAACGGCATCTACCTGGCCCGGCGCAAAACCGGTTAAAAAAACGCCGGCTGCATCTCCACGGTGGGCCGGTCATCGGCCATGAGGCGTTTTTCCAATCCTTCGATTTTGGGCAGTTCATAGGCAAAGAAATAGCGCAGGGCAAACATCTTGCCGGCGTAAAACCCCTTGTCCTTTTTCTTCGGGCCCTTTTCCAGGGCGCTCTGGGCGGCCAAACCCTGGGCCAGCCACTGCCAGGCGATTGTGACAATGCCGAAATACTCCAGATACAGGGTGGCATCAGCCAGAAAGGCTTCAGCCCCCTGACTTTGCGCAACACCGACCTGATGCCGGGTCACCTGCTCCAGCCGGCTGACAGCGTCTTGGAGCTGTACGGCAAAACCCTCCAGATCCTTTAGTTTTCCGGCTTCGGCAATGGTCTGGCGCAGCTGCTCAGTGAAGAAGGCAAAGGCCTTTCCCTGCTGCATCATGACCTTTCTGCCCAGAAGATCCATTCCCTGAATCCCGGTGGTGCCTTCGTGGATGGGATGAATCCGGCAGTCCCGGTAATACTGCTCCAGGGGATAATCATCGCAGAAACCCGATCCGCCCAGGCACTGCAGGCCCTGGCTGATGGCCAAAATGCCGGTCTCCGAGGGATAACTTTTGGCCACGGGCGTCAGGATTTCCAGCAGAAGATGATATTTTTCCCTTTCATCAGCGTCTTGTGTCACCTTCATCATATCCACGTATTTGCTGCACTGGGTGAGCAAAGACAGAGAACCTTCCACCACGGATTTCTGAAACAGCAGCATCCGCTTGACATCCGCATGCTCGATAATGGCAACAGGCGGTGATGCCGGGTCCTTTTGGCCCGGCTTTCTGCCCTGGGTCCGGGTCCGGGTGTATTCCAGGGCCGCGTGATAGGCCCCGCCGGCCATGGCCGTGGCCCCCATGCCCACGCCGATGCGCGCCTCGTTCATCATCTGAAACATGTATTTGAGCCCCTGGTGGGCCTCTCCCACCAGCCAGCCATGGCAGTCGTTCTTATCGCCCATGCTCAGCTGGGCAATGGGACATCCCCGGTAGCCCAGCTTGTGATAAATCCCGGAGGTGGCCACATCATTGGCCGCAAGGGTGCCGTCTGCACCGGGGCGGTACTTGGGCACCACAAAAAGCGAAATTCCCTTGACCCCGGCCGGACCGCCCGGGATCTTGGCCAGCATCAGGTGCACCACGTTTTCCACGGCATCGTGATCGCCCGCGGAGATGAAAATCTTTTGCCCCTTGATCAGGTATTGGCCGTTTTCCAGGGGTTCGGCGGTGGTGGCCACATCAGTCAAAGATGATCCCGCCTCGGGCTCGGTCAGGGCCATGGTCCCCTGCCACCGGCCCTGCCGCATCCTGGGCACAAAGGTCTCATTTAGCTCCCTGGAGCCGAAGGACTCGATGAGATGGGCCGAACCCCGGCTCAGGCCGGCATAGGCATTGGCCGAGTAATTGGCAGAGGCAAAAATGAACTCGCAGAGATCGGCCACCATGGAAGGCAGCTGCTCTCCGTCCTGGTCAATGGGAACCGTGCTGGTCAGCCAGCCGCCTTCGGCAAATTCCTTTAAAATCTTTTTTATGGCCGGATGTACTTTGACCTCGCCGCCAACCAGTTCGGGCGGCTTTCTGTCCATTTCCTCAAACAGGGGAAACAGCAGGTTTTTGGCCAGTTTCACCGCTTCTTTGACCACCATTTCAAACATCTTGCGGTTGTGCTGGCCAAAATAGTCATACCGGGTCAAAGACGTGACGTCAAAGACCTCGTAAAGCAGAAAATCCACGTTTCTTTCATCTACAAACCGGGTTGCCACAATAGCCTTCCTTTCATTTCATTTTGTTCAAACCGCCGGATTTTTGGGTCTGTGATCCGACAGCGGGGTTTTGGCCGAAACATCTTTTTCATTATCCTGTCTGCATTGCTCCGTCAACTCGCATCCATTAAAACAAATCAGCGCCAAAAAGACTGCCAGAAGCGGTCTTTATCCACGATCCCGGGGCCGGGGATATCATGGTCCGGGTTCCTTTTTGAGCAGCATTTGTCCGCCCCTGTCAAAGGCCCGGCAGTTGGCGGCCACCTTGTCCTCGGGCATCATTTGCGAGACCGCGGCTTTAAATGAATCCCTGTCCACGGGCAGAATATCTGCGGCAGCCAGGGCCCCGATCATCATGATATTGGCAAAAATGGCGTTTCCCATTTCCATGGCCGCCCGGGTGGCTTCCAGAAACCACGCCCGGGCCGAGAGATCACCGATCCACTGCCGGAGCCGGTCCTGCTGCGGATATTGGGCCTGGCCGGAAATCACGGCAATGGAATGCACCGGCCGGGTGTTGCACAAGACGATCACATCCGGGTTGCCGTAATCGGCCAGCACCCGCAGGGCCTCGGTGGGCTCAAGAGATATGATCACATGGGCCAGGCCCTTTGGCATCAGGGGCGACCAGGTGTGGGTTGCCGAGACGCGCAGGTGGCTCATGACCGAGCCCCCCCGCTGGGAGGCGCCAAAGGTTTCGCCAATGGTGACGGTATAGCCCTGGTGCGTAAAAATATGGCCCAGCACCCGGGAAGCCAGCACATTGCCCTGCCCGCCCACGCCGGTGATCACCAGGTTGTAAGGGTCGCCGGGAAGTTTCACAGCTGCCGCCATTTTCAGGTCCTCTTCTTTCGGGTGATGGCCCCTGCCGGACAAACCGAGGCGCAGACCCCGCAGCCGGCGCAGATCACCTCGTCGATGCGCGCGCAACGACTTTTTTCATCCCAGTTTAAGCCCGGACACTTAAACACCCGGGTGCACAGCTTGTTGCACCCGCAGCTTTCCCCGATGCAGATTTGCGGATCCAGATGCATTTCATATTCCGGCCTGCCTTTTCGCTCCGGACTCAGGGTGCAGGCCCGGCGCATGATCACCACCTGGACCCCGTTTTTGCCGGAGATCTTTTCCAACAGGATATCACGGGTCTGATCCATTTCAAAGGGATCGCACACAGTGGTCTGCGCCCCCACGGCCCGGCACACGGCCTCAATGTCAACGGCCGGCGCGCTTTGACCCATGGCGTCTGTATCCAGGCCCGGGTGGGGCTGGAAGCCGGTCATGGCCGTGCCGCTGTTGTCAAACACCACCAGGGTGATATCCGCATTGTAATGCACGGCATTGACCAGCGCCGGCATGACCGCGTGGAAAAAGGTGGAATCCCCGGATACGGCCACAATGGACTGGTCCATGCCGAACTGCCCCAATTTGCCGAAACCGCTGGCAATTCCCGTGCCCGACCCCATAGCGTGCATGGTTTTTAGGGAAAAAAACCCGGTTTCGCGCATGCCGAGAGAATAGCAGCCGATATCCCCGCACACAAACCCTTCCCGGTTATCCAACGCCAGCACATTGTGCAAAATCCAGTAGGAAGCCCGGTGGGGGCATCCCGGGCAAAAGGTCAGGTCCCGGCCAGGAGCCCCGGCCAGCACGCACAGCCCGGCTTTTTCCGTGTAGTCCGCGGACACGGCCGCATAAGAAATGTCAAAAATTTTGGCCAGAGCGGCAATCACGTGATCCGGACTCATCTCCCCGACTGACGGCAGGGTTTTGTCGCGCTTGGCATGGATGGTTTTGACACCGATTTCCGGGGCCAGCTCGGCTGCCAGGATCTTGATGTTTTCCCCCAGAAACGGGATCACCTCCTCGACAATGAGCACCCGGCCGGTTTTTTCCAGATGCCGGCAAACAAGGTTTTGCGGCAAAGGCCAGGTGGTCCCCAGTTTCAACAGGCCCGCGCGGTCTGACAAACCCAGTATTTCAATGGCCTCCCGGCAGTACAGATTGCACGCACTGGCGGTAATTACCAGCAATTCCGGGTTTTCAGGGCCTGTATAAGTATTGAACAATGCGTTTTCAAAAGCGTCCCGGGCCTTTTCCAGTTTTTGCTGCTGCAGGGCGTGCTTGCAGGTCACTGGCGCGCTGGTCACAGCGCCCTGCTCGGGATCCAGGATAAACCCGGTGTGCCGGAACCGGGCTTTGGGCCGGGCATCGGGGATGGGGCCGAGTTCCACGTTTCCGCTGGCATGCGACAGCCGGGTGACGCTTCTGACCATGACCAGGTTGCCGATCTGCTCGGAGAGTTCAAAAGCCCACTTGATCATATCCTTGGCTTCCTGAAAACCACCGGGTTCCAGCAGGGGGATTTCCAGCAGGCGCGCAAAATGCCGGGATTCGCCCTCGTTTATGGAAGACAGGGCTCCGGGATCATCGCAGGGCACCAGCACCATGCCGCCCCGGGTGCCGCCGCCGGCCAGATGGAGCAAAAAATCCGAGGCCACGTTGACCCCGTTTTGCTTCATCACGCAAAGCGAACGCAAGCCCGCAAAGGATGCGGCCGCAGCCACTTCCGCGGCCACTTTTTCATTCACCGACCATTCCACGTATATCCCCGCGGCATCAGCCACCCCGGCCAGGTTTTCAATGATCTCCGAAGACGGGGTTCCCGGATAACCGGCTGCCACACTCACCCCGGCTTCCAGGGCGCCCCTGGCAATGGCCTGGTTGCCCATCATCAAAAGCCGCTGGCCCGGCCGGCCTTCAATCAGCTCATTCATGCGCACCTCCCGGCCCGGCCGTCATTTTTTCAAGGGCCCGGGCATTGACCCGCAGCACGGCCGAGCCGGTTTTCTCCGAATTGACCCGGCCCGTATCAAGGGCGCGCCCAAAGGCCCTGCGCTTTTTGGCAGCCGCTGCCGTCTCCAGGTGAACCCGGCCGGATTGCGGAAAATCCCACACCTCCAGGTATCCGGCGGCCGCGGCATCGGCTGTTAGCTGCCGGCCTTTTTCAGTGCGCACCACAAGGGTGTTGTATCCCGGGTTCTGTTCCATGGTGCCCACTGACACATCCGCCCATTCGGCGGTCATGTCCGGGCACAGCCCGCATCCTTTGGCCACGAGATCCCGGATTTCATCAAGGGCGATTTCAATGGCATGATTGCGGGTTTCAGCCACCAGGATTTCTGCCGGGGGCGGGGGAATACGGATTTTGCGGATTTCTTCGCCGGGGAGGCGTTTTTCCATAAAAGCCATCAGGCCCCGGGCATCCAGGGCCCAGGTGCAAAACAGCCCGATGGTCAGGGCCACGGGATCTGAGAAATTTTCATCCGCCATGGGATTGGCCCGCATTCGGGCCACGGCGGTCATCTGGCAGGGCGTGCCCACAACCCCCATTTGCTGATACCCCTGGCTGATCCCCTGATTCAACGCCGCCAGGGTGGGTGCGGCCGCATACCTGGAGCCCGCATACCCGGCCACGTCCCGGGCCCGGGTCACCAGGCCCGGTTCCGGCATCAGGCCCTTTTTGCCCGTGAGCACGGCCGCGTCAATGCAGCCGGTTTCCAGGGCATACGCAACCAGGGCCGAAACCGCGCCCCCGTCCTGAAAATCCCCGCAAACTGCGGCATCCCCTGCCCGAACGGCAAAAATCTGCCTGTAAGCCCCGATCGGGTCCCCGCTATATTCCCCGCGGCCGGCCAACCTGGAAAGCGCATCCAGGTCCACCTCGGTTTTTGGGCAAAAGGCGTGGCACCGGCCCTTTTCCCGGTCGCAGGAAAAAACCATGGCAGTCTTGCCCTGCCAGGTGTCAAAATAGGGGCACAGGTGAATGCATGCCCCGCAGCCCACGCACAAACCGGTTTCCAGCACTTCCCTGTGCAGATCACCGGGTCCGAGTACCTGCATATGCAACTCCCCTGGTCAAATCCATGTCAAGTTGTCAATCCAGCCCATCCTGTTGTTTTTCTACCTGAATGGCAGATAGTCGTCAATGCCAAATATTGTTTGTTATTACCGAACAACTATACCGTCCGGAAATCATGAATCGTGTTCAGATAAAATTTGACTCCTGTTCAAAATACGGATATTTTTCAAACATTGGCAAATTCACAATGACCGAACGGAGCTTGAAACATGAGTGTGCAGTCTGTGCAGCGCGCGCTGACAATTTTAACCCTGTTTTCCCATCGCCGCCCGGTGCTCGGCATTTCCGAGCTAAGCCGGTTGATGGACCTGCCCAAGGGCACCGTGCATGGCATCACCCGCACCCTTGTGGACCAGGGCTTTTTAAGCCAGGATGAACAAACCAAAAAATACCGCCTTGGCCTGAAAATCCACGAGCTGGGCATTGTGCTTTCCGGCACCCTGGAATTAAACCAGAAGGCCGCCGGCCCCTGCCATCAGCTTTCCCGGCGCACAGGGCTGCTTTCACGCATCGGCATCTGGGACGGCGGGTCGGTGGTGATCACCCTAAACACCCATCCCAACCCCATGCCCGTGCTGCCCCACCAGGTGGGCCCGCGGATCCACGCCTACTGCTCGGCCATTGGCAAGGCCATCCTGGCCTTTCTGGATGAAAAAACCATCCGGCAGTACCTGGACCGGACCCGGATGACCGCATTTACCCCCCACACGGTAACTGTTAAAAAAAAGCTCCTGGAAGACTTAAAGGCCACCCACAGGCGGGGATACGCCATTGACCGGCAAGAGGCCGTGCAGGGCATGGGCTGTATGGGTGCGCCGATTTTTGACCACCAGGGCGGCGTGGCCGGGGCCCTGAGCCTGTCAGGCCCGGTCAACCAGGTCCTGGGAGATCAGACAGAGGAACTGGCCGGTGAAGTACTTTCCACGGCTGCCGAGATCTCCCGCCTTTTCGGATATTTTCCCGCAATCATGGAAACCGGCGCATCCTGACGCTAAAAACTATACGTCTGTGGCAAACACCTGTCAACGATCCTTGCTCCCGGCCCTTTCCCTTATGATGAATTTTTTAAAAAACTGAAAACAAAGCGATTATGCCTTGACCCGGCGCCGGGTTTCTGGGAAAATTATTCGGAATTGAATCAGCATGGCCCTGGCGGAAACGCATAAGGAGAAATACCGAGATGGACCTGAAAGCATATTGCCCGGAGAAACTGCTTGCCCCTGAAAAAGCGGTGAAAAAAATCAAAAACGGCAGCCGGGTGTTTATCGGAACGGGCTGCGGCGAACCCCAGCAGCTGATTCGCTCCATGGTCGAAGATGAAAGCGTCCAGGACATCGTGGTCTACCAGATGCTGTCTTCCACCTTTGCCCAGTACATCGATGATCCGTATTTTACCAGCCGGTTTTCCCTGAAGCTGTTTTTTATCAGCCTGCACATGCGCCAGGCTGCTTTTGAGGGAAAAATCGACTATATTCCGGCCTATCTCTCCCAGATCCCGGAGCTGTTTAACACCCGGCAGATCGGCCTGGATGTGGCCTTAATCCAGGTCAGCCCGCCGGACCGATACGGCTACTGCAGCCTGGGTATTTCCGTTGACATAACGGTTTCGGGCATGAGCAACGCCCCCCTTGTTATCGCCCAGGTCAATCCCCGTATGCCGCGAACCTGGGGAGACGGTTTTGTCCATGTCGATGACATCCATTATCTGGTCCAGTTTGAAGAACCCCTTGTTTCCGCCCTGCCTGAGGCCAAAAACCAGGAAATTGTCGAGCGTATCTCCCAGTACATCAACCAGCTCGTCGATGACGGCTCCACCCTCCAGGTGGGCTTCGGCCATCTGCCCAATTTTATCCTGCCCCATTTAAGCGGCAAAAAAGACCTCGGGATCCACACCCAGGTGATCACAGACGGATTTCTGCCCCTGTTTGAGAAGGGCGTGGTCACAAACAAGAAAAAAAACTATCTTCCCAACCGGGTGGTGGCTTCCCTGTGCATGGGATCGGAGCAGCTTTACCAGTTCATGGACAACAACCCCATGTTTTATTTCCGGGTGGCCGACTTTGTCAACGATCCCAACATCATCGCCAAAAACGACCATTTGATCTCCATCAGTTCGGCTCTGGAAATCGACCTGACCGGGCAGATCTGCACGGACTCCAAGGGCTATATCTTCTACAGCGGCATCGGCGACCAGGTGGACTTTATCCGGGGCAGCAAGATGTCGCGAAACGGATTTTCCATCATTGCCCTGCCCTCCACGGCCCAGGGCGGCAAGGTGTCGCGCATTGTGCCCCATCTAAGCGAGGGCGCCGGCGTGGCCACCACCCGTGGTGACGTGGATATCGTGGTCACGGAATACGGGATTGCCGAACTTCACGGCAAAGGCATTTACCAGCGGGTCATGGAACTGGCCCAGATCGCCCATCCCAAGTTCCGGGAATGGCTCATTGAAGAAGCCAAGAAGCGGCACTACATCTTTGGCGACCAAATCCCGCCCAGCGAGCAGGATTTGATGTTTCTGGAAGACTACAAAGACCACCTGGACCTGGAAAGCGGAAAAACAGTGGAATTCCGGCCACTTTTGCCATCGGATGAGTTTGCCACCCGCAATTTCTATTATTCGCTCCAGGAAAGCACGGTGTTTTACCGCTTTTTTTACCGCCGCAAGATCTTTTCCCGGGAAATGCTGCAAAAACAATGGGCCTCTGTGGACTATCACCAAAACATGACCATCATCGGCATGATCCAGCGGGGCAAGCACAGGGAAATCATTGCCATCGGCTCCTACGGCCAGGCCGAAGATGAAGTGGCGGAAGTGGCTTTCGTGGTCAAGGAAGAATACCAGGGCCAGGGCATCGGCAGCTACATGCTGGGCCTGCTGGAAAAAATCGCCCGGGAAAACAAGTACACGGCCTTTACCGCAACCGTGCTCAGCGAAAACAAGGCCATGGTCCATGTTTTTGAAAAACGCTATCCCCATGCCAAAATCAAGCGCGGATACTCCGGGGAGGTCGACATCCACATGCCCTTTGAGTCCCCGGAAAACCAGGCCGGCAACAACAAGGAAAAAAATCAGCCGGACCCGGAATAACGGGCCTTGATTTTTTCACGGTCCGGACTGCCGTCTGATCTGACCGGAAAATCGGTGACCACTTCAACATAATGGGGTTTTTTGTAACGGGCAATGCGCCTGCCCACAAACTCGATGAGTTCCTCCGCCCCCAGTCTGGCCCCGGGTTTGAGCCGGCACACCGCCTTGATCCCCTCTTTCCATTTGGGATCCGGCACACCAAAAACCACTGTCATATCCACTGCCGGATGCTCCAGGATGACTTTTTCCACTTCCGCCGGATAAACATTTTCCCCCCCGGGCTTGATCAGCTCCTTTTCCGCCATGCGGCCGGTATAAAACAAAAACCCGTTTTCATCAAAACGCCCCGTGTCTCCGGTATGATGCCAGCCGTTGCGGAATGTATGCGCGTTGTCTTCGGGCAGGTTCCAGTAGCCCTGAAACACCAGGGGGCCCCTGATGACAATCTCGCCGGATTCGCCCGGGGGCAGAAAACGGCCGGTCTCATCCACCGTGTGCACGTCCGCCAGCACCACCGGCTTTCCGGCTGATCCCGGAGCGTCGTTGTAAGGCCCGAGGGTTGCCAGCAATGAGGTTTCGGTCTGGCCGTACATGCAGTAATACGTACCGCCTGTCATTTGCTGGTACTGCTCGATGTCCCGGGCTGACGCCAGGCCGACCACCGACCGGAGCGATGAAATGTCCCGGTTCTCCTCTGCTGCGGCCTTTAAAAACGATGAGAGAATCGGCGGAAAATCAAAGAACAGGGAGGCGCCAAACTCTTCTGTCAGCCCTGCGGCCCTGCCTGCATCAAACCGGCTCATGTTCACGTTCAGCGCGCCCGCCTGAAACGCAGCCACTGCCATGAAAAGACCGGCCACGTGAAACAGCGGCAAAAGGCATAAGTGCACGTCCTTTTCAGACAGGCCAAAATAATAGTCCAGATGAAGACCGGCGCAAAGAACGTTTTCATGGCTCAAAAGCGCGCCCCTGGGCCGTCCGGCCACCGCTGCGGTATGGATGATCACAAATCCGTCATGGCTGCCTGCGTCTTCGGGCGCAGCATTGCTTCCGCCCTCTGCAAGGGAGGACAGGGCTCCGAATGCCCCGGCATCGGACTTTAAGTTGTAGCACTGCTGCAGCGAAGGCAGATCCATCAGGCGATCCTTGAGCATATCCTGGAATTCTGCGTCCGCAAACATGAGCCTGGGCGAGCAATCATTTAAGTTATAGCAGATCTCGTCTGCGCTCAGCCGCCAGTTTATCGGAAGCATAACCGCCCCGGCAGCTGCCGCGGCACCAAAGAGCAGAAAAAACTCAATGCTGTTTTTTCCAAGCACTCCCAGGCGGTCGCCTTTTTCCACCCCCGCGGCCTTGAGTCCGGAGCTAAGTGCGTCAACACGGGTTTTGATGTCCCGGAATGTGAACATCTCGCCGGTGTCAGCCTCGTACCAGGCCCCTGCATCCGGAAAGGCCGCTGCATTGCGTTTTATCTGATCATAAAATGTAAAATCGTAGAGTCCCATGGTTTTTTCCTGTCCTGTGCCCCAAAATTGAATTGGCCCCCTGCCCTCTGCCTTCCGTCCTCTGCCTTCCGTCCTCTGCCCTCCGTCCTCTGCCCTCCGTCCTCTGCCCTCTGCCCTCTGCCTTCTGCCTTCTGCCTTCTTACTTAACAGTGGTCACGGGACACGGAGCCTTTAAAATAATGAACTGCGCCGTGGAGCCCAGAATGATCTTCTGGGTCCGGGATTTTTTCCTGACCCCCACGAATATCAGGTCGATTTGATTTTCCGCGGCAAAGCGCACCAGATCCTCGCCCGGGGTCATCCCGCGGGCAAGCTGGTGTGTCTCGCATTCCACTCCCTTTTCCTTCATAAACCGTCCGGCCTCATCCAGGCTCTTGTCCACACTGGCGATCTGCTCGAAGCTCTCGCTTGACCCGCCTTCCATGGAGGTGACAATTACAACCCTGGCATTAAAAAACAGGGCATGCTCACGGGCAAGAGACAGGGCCGCCTCTGAGGCTTTTGTCCGGTTGTAGCCGACCAGTATTTTCATCAGATCATTCCTTTTCTACATCCATCTTTTCCGCCGCTTGTAAGACTTGACCTCCTTGAAGGATTTTCGTCCCCCCGCCCGGGTCAGGCCCATGTAGAACTCCTTGACGTCCGGATTTTGCTTCAATTCCCCTGCCGGCCCCTCCAGTACGATCCTGCCGGTTTCCATGATATAGGCATACTGCGATATTTCCAGGGCGATCCTGGCATTTTGCTCCACCAGCAGAATAGTGGTATTCAGATCCCTGTTGATGGCGGCAATGTTTTCAAAGATCTCCTTTACCAGAAGCGGGGCCAGGCCCAGGGACGGCTCATCGAGCATCAGCACCTTGGGTGCGGCCATCAGGGCCCGGGCAATAACGATCATCTGCTGCTCTCCGCCGGAACAATAGCCTGCAAGCCTTTTGGGAATGTTGGCCAGGCGCGGAAAATGCCTGTACATCAGTTCATGGTCTTCACGGATTTTCTGCTGGCCGTCTTTGCGGGTCACCGAACCCACCCAGATGTTTTCATCCACGGTCAGGTGCTTGAAAACACGACGCTCCTCGGGCACCATCACCGCCCCCTGCCTTACCACGTATGTACCCAGCACGTTTGTGATGTCCCGGCCCCTGAACCGGATGTAGCCGTCGCGGATGTATCCGTTTTCAGGCTTGAGCAGCCCGCTGATGGCCCGCAGGGTGGTCGTTTTGCCCGCGCCGTTGGTGCCCAGAAGCGATACAATGGCGCCTTCGGCCACCTTCAGGCTCACGCCCCTTAAAACCTGAACAATATCGTTGTATACCACCTCGATATTGTTGACTTCCAGCAGATGCCCGTCTTGTTTGGTTTCCATGAATATTTCAACCCGCTTTTCAGACATTTTTAAAAAGCCCCCCTTACGCCGGGCCCGGTGCAAAGGGGGCCTGAAATCCACTGCTTTGTTACTTGATTTTCTCCGCATATTCCGAGACAAACGGCTTGCCTTCTGCACGGAACTCCCCGTCATCAACCACATAGAGCTGCAGGGTATCAACGCCCTGGTGATCGTCTTTGGAATATGTAACCGGCCCCACGGTGGTGACCGGATAAAAGGCGTTCATGCCGTTCATCTCCAGTAATTCCTGATAGAGATTTTCCTTGTTGACCGGCTTTCCTTTGGCCTTGGCCCGCCTGATGACCTCTGTTGTGACCTGGGCGACCATGATCCCGTTTGCATAGTTGTGGGAATTGGCGGTTTTTTCATCCCGGCCGTATCTTTGCGCAAGTGCAAGCTGCGCCTCCGCTCCTACCCCGGGTTCGGAGGTCACGATATAAGAGGTCGTCCAAAAAAAATTTTCAGCCGCATCCCCGGCAAGGGCGATCAAGTCGTTGCCGCCCGTGTAATGAGCGCCCAGAAATGTCATTTTCCCCTTTTCGCCGAAATGCTTTGCAACCAGATCCATATTCTTTGCACCTTTGAGCATTGTTGCCACAGGCGACTGCACGGTCTGGCTTATTACATACTCAACTCCCTTGCTTCTCCACCTCTGGATCATGGCCGTGACATCCAGATCCTGACCATGTTCAACCGTTTCAACGAGTTCTATATCCAGGCCTGCTTCAACGGCTTTTTCAATGTCTTTTACCGGTTCTCTGCCGAATGCCGAAGGATGGACGTACATGGCCACTTTTGGCGTGCCGCCTTCATGGTGGTCCACCACATATTCGACAAGGCCGATGTTTTGGGCGGAATACGACGCAATGGGCAGAAAAATATAATCCGACCCCTCTATGTTGCCGGCATGAAAGGAAGCCGGGAGTGTGGGCATTTTCACTTCGTCAAAATCGCGCTTCAGCGCCAGGGTGCTGCCGGTGGAATAATTGAGATAAAAGACAATGCCCATATCCAGAAATTCTTCAAAGTTTCGCTTTGTGATGGCTGTCTCATACTTGTCATCCCGGATCGTGCACTCGATTGTATCGTCTCCCAGCAGTTTCATGTCATTGACATACCGGAAATAATCTTCAGCTCCCTTTGAATAAGGATTTCCCGCATCAGATGTCGGACCCGTGATGGCAAGGGACAGCGCTGTTTTGTAAACCTCTCCGGCCATGGAAGACCCGGGTGCGGCCAGCATCAGGGCCGCGGCTGCAACAATGATCCATATGCTGATTTTTTTGGTTTTCATTTCCCCCTCCTTGATTTGGCTTGTTTAAACGGCTCCGGGCAAAAGCCCTGCAAGCCAGGGGCCGCAGATCAGTATCGAAACGGCCAAAGCTTTACATAAGAGCGTATGATCCGCCACCAGTTGGCGATTCCGCGCGGTTCAAATATGAGAAACAAAACAATGACCAGACCGGCCCACCTGGCCTGAAAACCAGTGCACACGGCCCACATACATGAACTGCCCCTGGTTGAAAAATTCCATGGACCCGATGACCCACTGAAATATCAACTGAAAAGACAAAGTTGCCATAAGCAGGTACAAATGCCGCAACCGCAGGGCCGGAAGGCCCACGATCAAACCCATGGCCGCCCCCATGAACCCGGACAAAACAATCATCAAAGGCCAGGCATGGGTGATGAGCACATGCTGATCTCCGATAACGCCGGCAACAGAGGCCACCGTATAGGCCCCCACACCCATGAAGGCGGCATGGCCCACTGAAATCTGACCGGCAAACCCGGTGACGAGATTTAACCCGTAAACCGCAATGACCGCGATCAGGATATTGTCGATCACCAGCATGTACTTGGTGGAAAGTTCGATGAAATAAGGCCATGAAAACAAAACAACCAGAAAGAGCGCAAATATCAGCCGGTCGGCATGGGTGGCAAAAATCCGCTGCTCCTGTCGGTAGGTGGTAAAATAGTTGCCTGTGGCCATCCAGCGATTGGCTGACATCATCTACACCCGTTCGATTTCGTGTGTACCAAACAAGCCGTGGGGCTTGAACAAAAGGATCACCAGCAAAACAATATAGGGCAGAAGGCTTGCGGTGCCGCTCAAGCCCCAGTTGCCGTCGAGATACCCGCTTGCAAACTGCTGGATCAGGCCCATGATGATTCCGGCGGCCACGGCACCCGGAAGGGAATCAAGGCCGCCGAGAATAACAACCGGAAACACGATGATCCCAAAGGCATGACCGGAAATGGGGCTGTTCGGCGTTTGCATTGATTCTGGCGATTTCCCTGTAAACCAGGTCTGCCACCTCCGGCTTTGCCGAAAGATCCATAAAGGTGGAAAACGATATCCCGCGGTCTTCAGCCCATTTTCCCACCACTATGGGATCGATGTTGATCAAAGCCGATACATAATCCTGCTGATCGCCGAAAATCACGGCTTCCTTGATATAAGGGCTGAACTTGAGGCGATTTTCAAGAAACATGGGGCTAAACATCTCGCCCCGGCTGTTGTGCATGACATCAGAGACCCGGTCTATGACCACCAGGTGGCCGTTTTCGTTTATGTATCCCGCATCCCCGGAATGGAGCCATCCATCCGGTTCTATGAGTTCAGCGGTTTTCTCCGGTGCCTTGTAATAACCTTTTGGCACAGAAGCGGACCGGGAAAGAATCTCGCCCTGATCCGATATCATGCACTCTGTGCCCGGAAGGGGCTTTCCCACTGTTTCGGGATGCACCTCGCCGTCTCTGTGCACGTAGGCGATGCCGGTGATCTCGGTCTGGCCGTAGATTTGCTTGAGGTTGACGCCGATGGCCTGGTAAAAGGTAAAAAGCTCCGGACCCAGGGCCGCCCCGCCGGTGTAGGCACGCCGCAGCCGGCTCAGCCCCATCTGGTTGACCAGCGGTCGGAACATCAAAACACTGCCCAGCCAGGAAAGAACACCCAGGACCGGGGGCTTGCTGCGGCCGGTCATCCGGTAGTGAGCCGCCTTTTCCCCGATTTTCATGAAAAAGTTGTAGCATAGCTTGTTGAAACGGTAGGATTCGTCAATCTTGAGCCATATCTGCGAACGGATGGTTTCATAGATGCGCGGAGCGCCGAACATGAAATGGGGGCCGATTTCCTTTAAATCCGCCATTGCGGTTTCAACCGATTCGGGAAAATTTATGGCAATGCCCGTTGCCATGGCCACCCCGAAAGAATTCATCTGCTCGCCGATCCATGCAAAGGGCAGAAAGGAAACATACTCGTCTGTGGCCGCCAGGGGGTCCACCTCTGTGAGCCGCAGGCCCATGTTGATGTAATTGCGGTGGGTCATCATGGCCCCCTTGGGCAGGCCGGTGGTCCCCGAGGTCAGGCACAGATGGCAGACGTCATCGGGGCGGCCTTCATCCACCATGTTTTCAAAGGCCCCGGGATCATTTTGATGAGCCTGGTCGCCGAGTGCGTAGAGATCGGCTATGGACATAAACCACTGATCGGATCTGTAGCCGCGCATACCCCTGGGATCTTCGTATATCACCCTTTTTACATTCGGGATGCGTTCACGGATCTCCAAAACCTTGTCCACCTGCTCCTGATCCGAGCAAAAAACCACGCTGATCTCAAGATAGTCTATGATCTGTGCAATCTCATCGGGAAGGGTGGTCTGGTAGATGCCCGCGGATATCCCGCCTGCTGCCTGGGCCCCGATGGCCACGAAAAGCACCTCAGGAATGTTGTCGCAGATCAGGGCGATCTTGTCCTGCCTGCCGAAACCGATTTGCTTTAACCCCAGCGACGCCCTGCGGGTATAATCGTAATATTCGTTCCAGGAGTAGGGAATCCAGCGGCCGAAATCCTTTTCCCTGAGCGCGGTCTGGTTTCCGCTGGTTTTCACCCGCCACCGCAGAAGCTGGGGGATGCTGTATTGGAGCAGATGGTCCCTGTTTTCCATACCTGTTTACTCTTCTCCGATATAGGCCTCCACAACCCTGGGATTGGAGGCGATCTGATCCGCATTTCCCGATCCGATCACTTCGCCGAAATCGAGCACATAGATCTGATCGGAAATATCCATGACCACGCCAAGGTCATGCTCGACAATGACCACGGTTATTTCCCATTCCTTTTTGATGTCGAAAATAAAGCGCACCATGTCTTCTTTTTCCTCGACATTCATGCCGGCCATGGGCTCGTCGAGCAAAATCACTTCCGGCTCCAGGGTAAGGGCCCGGGCCACTTCGACTCTTTTCTGCACCCCGTAGCTGAGATTGCCCACGATCTGCTTCCGGTAAGGCTCAAGCTCCATGAAGTCGATGACCCTTTCCACGTTTTCCCGGTTTTCCGCTTCAACTCTGGCGGCTTTTCCAAAAAAGAAAACAGCATGCAAAAGACTGTAGGAAAGATCCTTATGGCGGGCCAGCATGAGGTTGTCGAGCACCGACAGTCCGCTAAACAGCTCAAGGTTCTGGAAAGCACGCGATATCCCGAGCTTTGACACATGGTGCGGCGCCAGTTTCGTCAAACGCCGGTCCTTGTAATGAATCTCGCCGCTGGTGGGATGATAAAATCCGGATATGCAGTTTAACAGGCTGGTTTTGCCCGCCCCGTTGGGCCCGATAACAGAGGTGATAAGACCGGGCTGGATTTCCAGGTTCACGGAGGAAAGGGCGTGGAGACCGCCAAAGGTGAGGGTTACATCAGATACGATTAAATTCGGCATACAATTCCCGCAAAGTTGAAGTGGGAGAAATTATGCGCTTTCTGGTTTTAAGATTGAGCCCGTGGGGAGACAAAGTCAAGTAGAGAGAATAGCAGTAAAATAGCGGGTTATACCCGCTATTGTTCAAGGGAGAGCAAATGGGCGCGGAGATTTATCTTCTTGTTTTTTATATCCAATTTCGTTCTGATATTGTGCCGGTGAAACAATATGGTGTTTTTGGAAACCAGAAGTACATCTGCAATCTCGTCATTGGTTTTGCCCGCCTTGATCAGATCGGCCACGCGGATCTCCATGGGCGTGAAATTTCCGGTTCGGCCGGCCAGTCTGTTGATAAACGGGGATACGATATTGTCCAGGTTTGTGTCCAGGATCTGCAAAAGCGTCTTCTGGCGGGTATCCAGACGTGTATTCATTATTTTTTCCAGGTAGGGATGCACCAGTTGCTCCACGTTTCTGCGCACCATGTCACTAAGCCCCCGCTGGTCGCGCTCATGCTGGTTTAAAAGAACGCGCAGGGCGGTATTGACCTCCTCGAGATGATGGGACTGGGCGCGCAGTTCCTTCTGATTTTGCTGAAGGGAATGTTCAGCCCGCTTGCGCTCCTCGATTTCCTGCTCAAGGGCCCTGTTGGAGCCTTCAAGTTCCGCAGTGCGTTCTGCCACCAGTTTTTCGAGCTGGTCGCGGTACTGCTGCAGCTTTCTTTCCGCCTGCTTTTGCGCGCTGATATCGCGCAGGATCACGATGTTGCCCGCCGGCCTGCCGTCTGCACCCGTATACAAGGTGGAGGAAATCTGCACATCCAGCACCCGGCCGTCTCTTGTCAGGCGCCGGGTTTCAAAAAGATTGATGGTCTGGCCGGCAAGCATCCTTTCAATGGCCTGCCGGGTTTCGGCCCGGCTTTCCTCGGGCACGAAATCGATGCGCTTGCCCAGCAGTTCGTTTCTCGACAGCCCGAAGGTGGTCTCAAAAGCCGGGTTGACATAAGTGGCAATACCTTTCATGTCATAGACCACAATGGGATCCGGTGATGATTCCAAAAGGGTGCGGTACCGGGTTTCGCTTTCCCGCAAAACCGCTTCGGCCCGCTTTCGCTCGGCCAGTTCCCGGCGCACGTCGGCATACAGCCGGGCCTTTTGAAGAGCTATCAGTGCCAGGGCGGCAAAACGCTCCAGCACGGTCACATCCTCTTTTGTAAAACAGCGTCCCTTTTCCACGTGGGCAAGGCCGATCACACCCGCCACTTCCAGCCCGGACTTCAGCGGGATGCCGACCACGGAACCGAGACGGTCAAGCTTTTTGTCCGGTATCCGGCCGGGCCAGACCTGGTAGTCATCAACAAGCAAAACCGCTTCGGTTTCCCATACCCGGCCGCCCAGGCCCTGGCCCCGGACCACCTGACGGCCCAGCTGGCCCCTGAAAAAACCCTTGCCCATCTGCATCTGCATGTAGCGGGTGCCGGGTTCGTGCAGATAAATAAACCCGTGCTCCGTGCCGGTCAGGGAAGAGGCCCGATCCAGAATATTTTCCAGAAGCTCTTCTTTGTCGATCTTGGCAATCAATCCAAGAGATGTCTCATGAAGGGCCTCCAGGTAAGCTTTTTGGGCCTGAAATGCCGACTCTGCAGTCCGGCAGCGCTCTGCCTCCCGGCTTAATTCCTGTATCTGATTTTCCATCTGCTCATAGGACGATTTTGGACTCATGGACGCCGCCTGAACGGAATTTTTGGGGAAAGAAATATGTTTTTTAAATATATATTAACAGGTTATCCATGACTATGCAACTTTTTTGGTGCTAAAAAACCGCAAGCCGACTTGACAGGCCGGGCCGGCAATGACATGGATAAACAGAAAACTGTGCAAATCCCTTACACAAAGAAAGGCATAGCTTATGGATTTCGGCCGCTCCACCCCGCCGGACGAACTAAATGCCCGTGTGCGAAAACTTCAGCAGCACCTGCAGGAAAAACAAATCCAGGGAGCCCTGATCCTTCAGAATACGGATCTGTTCTACTTCAGCGGAACCATCCAGCAGGCCCATCTCTTTATTCCGGCCGAAGGCGAAGCCGTGCTCATGGTCAGAAAAGATATTGAGCGCGCCAGGGCGGAATCGGCCCTCAATCAGGTTGTTTCCTTTTCCAGCCCGAAGCAGATTCCCGATATCCTTGCCGGCCATGGCATCAGCATGCCGGCAAGACTTGGCATGGAGCTCGATGTTTTGCCGGCAAACCTGTATTTCAATTTCATCCGGCTGTTTGAAAACGCCGAAATCACGGATATCAGCACAGCCATCCGGATGATCCGCGCGGTGAAATCAGACTATGAAATCGATAAAATCCGCACCGCCGCCCGGTTTTCCGACCGCCTGGCGGCCTGTGTGCCCGATCTGTTAAAGGAAGGCATACCGGAGGTGGAACTGGCCGGCCGAATCGAGGCCGAAGCCAGAAAAATGGGACACCAGGGTATTGTACGCATGCGGCTGTGGGGGGCTGAACTGTTTTACGGCCACGTCATGGCCGGGTCTGCGGCTGCCGTGCCGAGCTATCTGTCTTCGCCCACCGGCGGCGCCGGGGTCAACGCATATGTGGCTCAGGGAGCGGGCATGCGGCCCGTGGGCAGAAACGAGCCCGTGCTTGTGGACATGGTTTTTGCATTTGAGGGCTACAATTCCGATCACGCCCGGATTTATTCCATCGGCGAACTTCCCGCCGACCTGACAGCCGCCCATCAGGTGATGCGCGATATCCAGGAAGCTGTGAAAAAAGCCGCCATGCCGGGAACAGTCGCGGGCGATCTTTACGAACTGGCCCTGAACATGGCCGAAGACAAGGGCCTGGGCGACTGTTTCATGGGCACGGGTGCCCAGCGCATCCGGTTTGTGGGCCACGGTATCGGCCTGGAGCTGGATGAATTTCCGTTTCTGGCCCGGGGACAGAAACTGGCCCTGGAACCCGGGATGATCATCGCCCTGGAGCCCAAGGTCATTTTCCCGGAAAAAGGCGTGGTGGGAGTTGAAAACACCCATGTGGTCACCCAAAATGGACTGGAACAGCTCGGCGAATATCCGGAAGAGATTATTGTCATATGAACAAAAAAAGGCCCGGCTTAAAGCCGGGCCCTCTTTTCAGACAGATTGCTTTGCTACAGGTTTCTTCAGCTTACTGCCCTTTCCACTGTTTTAACATTTCATCATAATCCATGGTTTTGGGCTCTTCATCCGGCCGCTCGGGCTTGGGCGCCCCGGGCTGGGACAGCCAGAATTCCCGGTCTTTTTTGGGATTGAGCTTCGGGGAATACTTGGGCATTTTCAGCCGGCTCATGAGCTCGTCCATCTTGTAGGCCAGATCATCCATTGCCTTCTGGGGGGTGGCATCCCCGGTGGTAACAAGGGATATGTGTTTCCACCACTGCTCTGCCAGAAGCGGATAATGGGGAACATTGGGACCGGTGTCGGTCCACATGTGCTCCACGGGCGACTTGTAAAAGGTCACAATGCCGCCGTAGGTTCCCTTTTTCTCCTCTTCTGCAAGGTAATCGGAAAACACCGTGGATTTGCGAACCGGAGTCCGGCCCACAATAAACTTTTTCAGGCTCACGGTCTTGGACACGCAGAACTGTGCCCACAGCCAGGCCGCGGCCCGGTCGTCGCCTTTAACGCTGTTTTTGAGAATCGTCCAGGACCCGGCATCCTGATAACCCACTTTCATGCCCTCGTCCCAGTACTTGCCGTGGGGCGTGGGTGCCACCCGCCACAGGGGCTTGCCAGTGGCGTCGGTGACCGGGCTCTGATCCGAGTTGAATGCCGGATCCGAAAGCCAGGTAATATACTGAAAAATCCGCTGGGCAACATTGCCCCGGGAAGGCGTTGGGCCGGCCTCGGACCAGGTCATGGAGCCGGCATCCGGGGGAGCGTACTTGTCCATCCATTCAACATACTTGGTTGTGGCATACACCGCAGCCGGGCCATTGGCCGCACCGCCGCGCTCCACAGAGGCGCCCACGGGAATGCGGTCCTCAACCCGGATGCCCCATTCGTCAACCGGCATTCCATTGGGAAGGCCCTTGTCCCCGGCTCCTGCTATGGAAAGCCAGGCGTCTGTAAACCGCCAGCCCAGGGAAGGCGATTTTTTACCGTAATCCATATGGCCGTAGACTGTCTGCCCGTCGATTTCCCGGCCCGTGAAAAACTCGGCAATATCCTCATATGCCGCCCAGTTCACCGGCACCCCGAGCTCATAGCCGTATTCTTCCTTAAAGGCCTTTTTCAGCTCCGGATCGGTGAACCAGTCGTAACGGAACCAGTACAGGTTGGCAAACTGCTGATCCGGCAGCTGAAGCTGGTTGCCGTCATAATCCTGACCAAACTCCAGGTTTAAAAAATCGTCGAGATCCAGCATGGGATTGGTGACATCCCTGCCCTCGCCCTTGATGTACTCGCTAAAGTTCAGGGCGCTGTCAAGGCGCAGATGCGTGCCGATAAGATCCGCATCATTGACGTAGATATCATAGAGCTTGCGGTTGGTCTGGATCTGACGCTGGACCCGGTCGACAACCTCGCCTTCGCCAATGATGTCATGGGTGACCTTGATGCCTGTGATTTCCTCAAATGCCTGAGCCAGCACCTTGGCTTCCCATTTGTGGGTGTTGATGCCTTCGGCCACTGATGTGATTTCAATTCCCTTATAGGGTTCGGCGGCTTTGGCAAACCATTCCAGTTCCTTTCTCTGCTCTTTTTTTGAAAGAACAGAGGGCTGGAAAACATCTATCCATTTGTCAATCGTATCTGCCTGTGCCGCGGCCGGCAGCAGGAAAGCCAGCGCTGTAAGCACCAGTACGATTTTTGCCGTCCATGTTCGATACATGTCCCCTCCCTGTAAAATGTTGGCGTTTACAATCTTTGATGGCGCCGTAAAAGTCCAATATCTGCGTTACGCGCAATTTCTCAGAATTTCACGTACGGATAAATACGCTGCATTCTTCGAAATTGCGCAAGCCTTGATCTTGAACTGTTTACGGCACCATCTGAAATCAGACTTTTTACGGTGCCCTCATCTTTTGCAAAAGCGTTTTTTTACCGCCGATATCACCTCCTTTTACAATGGGCGTCAATCCGGTACAACACCTCCGGAAAAAATGATATTTCAGATACATGCTTTCATTTTAGCCCCACCCGCCCTCTGCGGCAAACCAGCCAAGCGAGATGGCCAGGGGAATCCACAGGGCCGTATCCCCGGCTATGCCAAGCCATATCAGAAATATGGCGATCAGGGAGATGATCCCGATAAAAAACCGGTCGCCACGGGTGGTGCGGATGGGAAGAAAACCTTTTCTGGGCACGGACGGAGAAATCCCATCCCAGATACCCATAAACACGATGGCCGCAAACAGGCCGCCGATTGCCAGCCCGCTTGGCCAGGTCCAGTACATCCATGATGTATTGACGGCAATCCAGTCAACCATTTGCTATACCCTCCCCAGTGCAAACCCTTTGGCGATATAATTGCGCACGAAATAAACCACAATTGCGCCGGGCACCATGGTCAGCACCCCGGCGGCGGCCAGCAGTCCCCAGCGCACACCTTCTGCGCCGATGCCCACGGTCAGTGTGACCACCACGGGCTTGGCATCGGTAATGGTCAGGGCCTTGGCCAGAATCAGCTCGATCCAGGAAAAGGTAAAACAGAAAAACGCCGCCACACCCACGCCCGGGGCAATGAGGGGGAAAAATATTTTGCCGAAAAACCGGGGGAAGCTGTAGCCGTCGATCAGGGCGGTTTCATCAATTTCTCTGGGAATGCCCGACATGAATCCTTCGAGAATCCAGATGGCCAGGGGAATGTTAAACAGGCAGTGGGCCAGGGCCACGGCCAAATGCGTGTCATAGATTTGCAGGGTATAGTACAGCTCGGTAAACGGGACCATGAATACCGCAGCCGGGGCCATGCGGTTGGTCAGAAGCCAGAAAAAAAGATGATGCGAACCCCTGAACTTCCACCTGGAAAAGGCATATGCGGCGGGAATGGCGGCAATAAGGCTGATCACCACATTGAGGCACACATAGATGAGCGAATTCATAAAACTGCTGCGCCACAAAGATGATGTAAAAATCTCCGCATAGTTTTGAAACGTCAGGTCTTTGGGAATCAGGGTCAGCTCTTTTAAAATCTCGTTGTCTGTCTTCAGCGATGTATTGATCATCCAGTAGATGGGTATAAACAGGACCACCATGTAGCAGATCAGAAAAATATAGCGCTTCTTCATTGGTTTTCTCCTTTGCCGATGTTGGTCATCAGCTGAAAGAAGATATAGCTGAAGACAATGACAATGAAGAGATAGATAAACGAGGAGGCCCCGGCATACCCGAGTTGATAGGATTCTGCCTTCCGGGCCACGTGCAGGCTCAAAAACGTCGTGGCATCCCCGGGCCCGCCGCCGGTGAGCAGAAGGGGTTCGGCATAAATCTTAAACGAATCCATAAACCGCAGCAAAACCCCGATGATCAGAACCGAGCGCAGCTTGGGAAGGGTCACGTAGCGAAACATCTTCCACGAAGATGCCCCGTCAATCCGGGCGGCCTGGTAGAAGGCATCGGGTATGGCCTGCAGTCCCGCATAACAGAGCAGGGCCACCAAAGGCGTCCAGTGCCAGACATCGAGCAGAAAAATGGTGGCAAAAGCATCCACCGGGTACTTGGACACATTGAAATCATAATTAAACAGGGCCAGAAATTCCGGAATCAGGCCCACCGAGGACTGGGTGAGCACCCGGGCGATAATGCCCACAACATTAAACGGGATCAAAAGGGGAATGCCCAGCAACACCAGACACAGGGCCACGGCCGGGCCCCTTCTGGGCATGGACAGGGCAATACAGATGCCCAGGGGCACCTCCACGGCCAGAATGCCCATGCTGAAAAAAAGCTGCCGGATCAGGGCGCCCTGGAAAGCCGGATCCCGGAGCACTTCAATGTAATTGTCAAACCCCACGAATGTCGGCGAGGATCCGGCAAAAATATAGTGCAGGGAATAATTGATCACCGTCATCAGGGGGATAAAGGCACTGATGGACAGAATTGCCAGTGCGGGAATCAGAAACAGCCAGCCTCTGTTTTTCATGGCGGTCCCCCTTGAAAATGTTGTCCCCGGCAATCCCCGGATGCAGGGCTTGCGGATATGGCCTCAGATAATTCTTTGTTCGTTGTAAAACAGGTTGACCTTGTCTTCCGGAAAACTCAGCCACACCCGGTCGCCTTCCCGGATACTGATGGATTCGCTCACTCTGGCCTTGATCCGCGAGTTCCGGCGGTCACAGGTCAGCACTTTGTAGGCGCCGGTGTCTTCGATCACCGCAACCGTAAATTCCACAGCCCGGTTTTTTTCCTCTGCAGCCACGTCCAGAAATTCCGGCCGTATGCCGAATTTGAAATCCTTTCCGTAAGAAGCCATCTTTTTTTGCATGTCTTGGCCAATGGGCAGCGCAAAGTCGGCAAATTGCAGTCTGCCGTCATCCAGGCTGCAATCGAGCAGGTTCATCCCCGGGCTGCCGATAAAATAGCCGATAAACGGGGTGGCCGGCTGGGCGTGCAGCTCTTCGGGGCTTCCCTTTTGAATGAGGCGTCCGTCTTTGACGATGGTCACGTTGTCTGCAAAGGTCAGGGCCTCGTGCTGATCATGGGTGACATAGATCATGGTTTTTTTCAGCCGGTTCTGCACCTCCCGGAGTTTTCTGCGCAGTTCCCCCTTGAATTTGGGGTCAATGACCGTCAGAGGCTCATCCAAAAGTACGGCTGCCGTATCTTCACGCACAATGCTTCTGCCAAGGGAAATCTTCTGCTTGTCTGCGGCATTTAAACCCGTGGTCCGCGATTTTAAACGATCGGCCAGCCCGAGGATCTCGGCTGTTTCCTCGACTTTTGTCTTTACTGTTTTTTCAGGGGTTTTTTGATTGCGCAGGGGAAAGGCCAGATTGTCAAACACATTCATGCTGTCATAGACCACCGGGAACTGAAACACCTGGGCGATTTTGCGCTCCCGGGGGGCAAGCCCTGTGACATCGTTTCCGTTGACCCGGACACGGCCGGCGGTGGGATAAAGCAGTCCGGAGATGATGTTTAAAATAGTGGTCTTGCCGCAGCCGGAAGGCCCGAGCAGGGCGTTGGCACTGCCGTCGGCCCAGGAGATATCCAGCCCGGAAACCGCATATTCCCGCTCATCCTCGGGTTTCGACAATGAATCATAGGAATGGGAAATGCTTTCAAGCTCGATTCGGGCCATGGTTTTCCTCCATCGCCGGAAGCCGGTCTCTACCGGTCAGGAAAAGGTTTTAAAGGCCAACTGCCTTGTTTCCCGGTCAAACAGAAACAGCCGCCCGGGATCCAGGTAAACGGTTATCTGCGTTCCGATGGGAAACCTGGCCACCTCCTGCATGAGCACCACAAACACCTGTCCCTGGTGACGGACATGCAGTTCAGTGTCTGAGCCGAGTTCCTCGGCCAGTTCCACGGTGGCGGTAAAGGAAATCAGATTTTCCATTTTTTGAGCGGTATAAAGATTGTATGCGCGGATTCCCACCAGATACTGTCCATGCGCCAGCCGGTCCCGGAATCGGGTGACATCGATTGCAATTTCTTCTGAGATGCGAAGAAAAATCCTGTCCTGCTCTGTTGTCACATCGGCTTCCATGATGTTCATGGTGGGATAGCTGAAATAGGCCCCCACTTCCACCGAAGCCGGATTCCGGTAGACATCCTGAAGGGCTCCGTACTGCAGCACCCGGCCCTCCTGAAGATAGGCAACATGCGTTGACATGGAAAGCGCATCCACGGGCTCGGGCGTGGCATACACCACGGCCCCGCCCTTATGAGTCAGAAGGGTTTTGAGCTCTCCGCGCAGTTCCTCGCGCAGCTTGTAGTCAAGGTTGGCCAGGGGTTCGTCGAGAAAAACAAACCGGGTGTCCTTGACCAGGGCCCGGGCAATGGCGGTGCGCTGCTTTTGGCCGCCGCTGACTTCTTCCGGGTAATGATCCAGCACCCCGGTCAGCCCGAGAAGCCCGGCATTATGGCGCACTTTTTGATCAATGCCGGCTTTTGTATGCCGGTTTTTGGAAACCCGCAGGGGAGAGGCGATATTTTCGTATATGGTCATGGACGGGTAATTGACAAACTCCTGATAGACCATGGCCACGTTTCTTTTCCGGACCGGAACCCGGGTGACATCAGCGCCGTCATAATGCACCCGACCCTTATCCGGGCGGTCGATGCCGCACATGATGCGAAGAAGTGTTGTCTTGCCGGCACCCGTGGCCCCGAGGAGGGTTACAAAGGCACCATCCTCGATTTCCATGGACACATCGCGTAAGGCAGGGGTTGCCTCGTAGGACTTTTCAATGTTGAAAACAGCGATTCCCATTTCAAGGTTCTCCCTGAAAAATCGCAAACCACGTCCCGGAAATGCGGACAACCGGACAAAAAGAGCAAAAGTCGCTTTATTCGGATATTTTTACCGTTCTGCATCCAGAGCTTATCATTTTCTTTATCAGATCAAACAGGATTTCACAAGTGAAAATTATAAAAAATTTTTAAAACAATTTTCGGAAATGATCAATCCCATGAGCTTGCAAAAATCTTTTTTACAGACCGTGTTAAACTCGAAGCGATTACAGTATTAAGTAAAATCGGAAAGTTATTTTTTATCAAACCACGAAAAGTTCCACTTCCGCACGCTCCAGAGTCTCCATGAGCGGCGCCGAGGGCCGGCGGTCGGTGAACAGGGCGTGAATCTCTTCGATATTTCCCAGACGCACCATGGCGTTTCTGCTGAACTTGGTGTGGTCCGCAGCCAAAAACACCTTTCGGGAGTTGTCAATAATGGCCCGGGCTGCACGCACTTCCCGGTAATCAAAATCCAGCAGCGTGCCGTCGGAATCTATGCCGCTGATGCCGATCACCCCGAAATCCACCCGGAACTGCTGGATAAAATCAATGGTCGCCTGGCCGATGAGCGCACCGTCCCGGTGCCGCAACAGGCCGCCGGCCACAATAACCTCAATCTGCTCGTTGGCCGACAAAATATTGGCCACGTTCAAATTGTTGGTGATCACCGTCAGGCGCTTGTGATCCACAAGGGCCCGGGCCACGGCCTCGGTTGTGGTTCCGATATTGATGAAAACAGAGGCATGATCCGGAATCTGGGCGGCAACCAATTGCGCGATCTGCTGCTTCTGGCGGTAGCACATGATCTTGCGCTCATTATAGGCAACATTTTCCGTACTCGATGCCACCCCGGCGCCCCCGTGAAACCGCTGAATCAGCCCCTCTTCACTCAACACATTGATATCGCGGCGGATGGTCTGGGGTGTGACAGCAAACTCCCGGGCCAGGTATTCTATGGTCACAAACCCCTGGGCCTGCACGATCCTTTGAATCCCCAAATGGCGGTCCGCCGGACTCAGGCGGGCACCGGATCCCGGTGCTGTCCGCCCGGAACTTTTCTTTTCAACGGCCACGGGCTCAGATAAGGATCGGGATGCCATGGGCCCTCCTGAAAACGGATGATTCCGGTTTTGCCGCACTTTGCCGGATGTAATAAAATGAAAGACTTGTTTTCATTTTCGAAAATTTGTACGTGACATATTGGATTATTTGTGGTATCGGTCGGGTAAATTTTCATTTTCGCTAAAATCAGCTTAACATCCCAAGGCTGTCTTCACAAGCAAAAACCCTGTCAAGGGGGGCTGATGCAGACCTGTGTACTGATCATCGGCGCCGGAGCCACCGGCACCGCCCTGGCCCGCGACCTCTGCCTGCGGGGGATAGACTGCACCCTGGTTGAAAAGGGTGATGTCAATGCAGGGGCCTCCGGGGCCAACCACGGGCTTTTGCACAGCGGCGCCCGGTATATTGTCTCTGATCCTGCCGCGGCCGCAGAATGCCATGCGGAAAACCGCATTTTAAAACAAACCATACCCCAATGCATCGAAGACACAGGCGGTCTGTTTGTGGCCGTGCAGGGCGATGATGAAAAATATATCGCTGATTTTCCAACAGCCTGCCAAAAGTGCGGCATCCCTGTTCAACCCCTGAGCCCGGACCAGGCCCGGGACATGGAACCGGCATTGTCAGAGGACGTGATCGCCGCCTTTTGGGTCGATGATGCCGCCATTGATCCGTTTAAACTGTCGCTGGACAATCTCAGCTGCGCACAGGCGCGCGGGGCACGCCGGCTTTGCCGCCATCAGGTAACATCGTTTGAAATCAGGGGCGGCCGCATCGTCTGCACCCATGTCACGGACCTGAAAACAAACAAACAATTTCCCATTGAAGCGCAAGTCGTGGTCAATGCCGCCGGCGCCTGGGCCGATATCATCGCCCGGTGCGCAGGCGCACAAATGCAGATGTATTATTCCAAGGGCAGCCTGATGGTCACGCAAAACCGCATCGCCAAACGGGTTATCAACCGGCTGCGCATGCCCACTGACGGCGATATCCTGGTTCCGGGGGGAACCGTGTCCATTCTGGGCACCACTTCCGAACGCGTGGCCTCACCGGACTTCATCTACCCGGAAATCCATGAAATCGATACCATTCTTGACCAGGGATCGGCCATGATTCCAAAATTGGCGCAAACGCAGTATATCCGCGCCTACTGCGGGGTACGCCCCCTACCGGCGGGCTCTGAGATAACAAACCCGCCCCGGGATCCGGATGACCGGGCCGTGAACCGGGGCTATGAGCTTATTGATCACCAGGATCAGCCCGAACAAATGGCCAACTTTGTTTCCATCACCGGCGGCAAGCTCACCACCTGCCGGCTCATGGCGGAAAAAACAGCCGATCTGGTGTGCGAAAAACTCGGTATCCAGGCTGTTTGCCGCACCCGCACCGAGCCTGTCCCGGATGCAGCCGAAGCAAAATGGACCAAGCCCGGCCTGGCCCCGGCGGCCTGGGTACGGGAAAACCGGTGCAAAGAACCCCTGCTTTGCGAATGCGAAATGGTTCCGGAAAGCGTTGTCAAGCAGATTGCAGACACCTTTGCCGCAAACCAGCAGCGGCCCAATCTAAAAGCGATCAGCCTGAGAAGCCGCATCGGCAAGGGTCCCTGCCAGGGAACTTTCTGCAGCATGCGCATCATGGCCTATCTATATGATCAGGGATACATAAACGACCGGTACGGCACAGATGATCTGCGCGCCTTTTTAAAGGAGCGGTGGCGCGGCCGGCAGCCCCTTGCCTGGAACAACGGCCTGGCCCGGGCCGAGTTGATGGAGGCAATGCACTGCGGCCTGTTTTGCCTGGAGCTGTAAACCCTCATGACTTTACTGTTTCGCGCGGTTTTAACCCGGCCTGCGAGGATCAAATGAACAACCAGAAAGCCGATATTCACTGCGACCTGATGATCATCGGCACCGGCATGGCCGGCATGGCCGCAGCCTTGTTTGCCGCCGGACAAGACCTTGACATTGTCCAGGCCGGCCGGACCGGACAGCTCGGCTTTGCAAGCGGTCTGATAGACGTTTTGGGGGTTTATCCCGTGGCACGGAGCAGGATTGTCAAAGATCCCTGGCCGGCCATTGCAGATCTTGGCCGCCATGAGCCGGCCCACCCATATGCAAAGATGGCAATCAGCGAAATTCAGACGGCCGTTGATACCGTGCTGGGTTTTTTTGAGCAGGCGGGCTATCCTTACATGTATCGAAAAAATCAAAACATGATCATGCCCACGGCCGCCGGCACAGTGAAACCCACCTATGCCGCGGCCCATACCATGGCCCATGGACAGGCGGCCATGGCACACCAGGAACCATGCCTGCTCATTGATTTCAAAGGGCTTAAGGGATTTGGCAGCCGGATGATCGCCGCAAACCTGGCCCGGACCTGGCCGGGACTTCGGCCAGTGACCATCGGGTTTCCCGAAGCCGGTACAGAGCTTCATCCGGAGCCCATGGCCCGTGCCCTGGAAACCGCCCGCATGCGCGAAAAACTTGCAGAAAACATCGCCCCGCACCTGGGCGATGCCGCCTGCGTGGCGCTGCCTGCAATTCTGGGCATTTCGCGCACCCAAAAGGTCACAGAAGAACTCAGCGGCCTTCTGGGGATGCCGGTTTTTGAAATCTCCACCATGGTGCCGGGCGTTTCCGGTATCCGGATAATGGAAATCTTTCAGCAGCACCTGCCGGAAATGGGCATAAATGCTTTTTTTCAGCACAACGTGCGCAAGGCCTGCCGCAAAACCGGCGGCGGATGGGTATTTGAAGTGGGAGACCGCAGTCACTGGCGCCTTGTATCAGCCAGGGCGGCCCTGGTCTGCAGCGGACGGTTTTTGGGCGGCGGCCTGCATGCAGACAGAGCCGGAATTACGGAAACCATTTTCAACCTTCCGGTGGCCCGGGTCCCGGACCGGGACTCCTGGCATCACCGGGACCTGCTGCATGCCGGGGGCCATCCGGTAAACCGGGCCGGTCTGGCTGTTGACAAAAGCTTCAGGCCGGTGGATGACAACAATAGGCCGGTCTGGCCGGATCTGTTTGCAGCCGGCACGATTCTGGCCGGCCAGGACTGGATGCGCGAAAAATGCGGCAGCGGGCTATCCATTGCAACGGCATACGCTGCAGTCCGGGCTGCGCGCAGATTTCTTGAGAAAACCTAACTCCCGGGTCTTTTTCAGGGGTGCCGGCAGCGCTGCAGTTGTGATAGGATCGATTTAAAATCCATTGATCAACTCAAACCAAAGGAGGTTTGCGGCCATGGGCGATTACATCGGGGCTTTGGACCTGGGCACCACCAGCAACCGCTTTATTGTTTTTGACCGGCGGGGCCGGATCGTGGGATCGGCCCAGAAGGAACATGAACAGATATTTCCCAGGCCGGGCTGGGTGGAGCACAATCCAGTGGAAATCTGGGAAAACACCGGCGATGTCATGCGCGGGGCCCTTGCCAAAACCGGGCTGAAAGGATCCGATATCGAGGCGGTGGGCATTACCAACCAGCGCGAAACCACCCTGGTGTGGGACAGCCGCACAGGCAAGCCCTACATGAACGCCATTGTCTGGCAGGACACCCGAACAGACGAGATGTGCAACCGCCTGGCCGAAAACGGGGGGCAGAACCGGTTCAGGGACAAAACCGGGCTTCCGCTGTCCACCTATTTTGCCGGACCCAAGCTGCGCTGGATACTCGATAACTGCCAACCCGCGCGCAAGGGTGCGCAAAAGGGGCAGGCCATGTTCGGCACGGTGGAGTCCTGGGTTATCTGGTGGCTCACCGGCGGGCCCGGAGGCGGATCGCATGTCACGGACGTGACAAACGCAAGCCGCACCATGCTCATGAACCTTGAGACCCTGTCCTGGGATGAGCAGATCCTCAAAGCCTTAAACATCCCTGAATCCATCCTGCCGCGCATCGTGCCCTCCATTGATTCCGACACCTGGGGCACCACCCGCAAAGACGGCCCCCTGGGGGGGGAAGTTCCGGTCTGCGGAGCCCTGGGCGATCAGCAGGCCGCCCTGGTGGGCCAGGCCTGCTTTGAGGTCGGGGAAGCCAAAAACACATACGGCACCGGATGTTTTCTGCTCTTAAACACAGGTACCGAAGCGGTGGCAAGCCGCCACGGCATGCTTACCACCGTGGCCTACCAGGTGCGCGGCGAAAAACCGGTCTACTGCCTGGAAGGCTCCATTGCCGTTGCCGGCGCCCTGGTGCAGTGGCTGCGCGACAACTTAAAATTCATCGAGCATGCCGCGGAAATCGAGCCCCTGGCCCGGTCGGTTGCCGATAACGGCGGCGCCTACATTGTGCCGGCTTTCTCCGGGCTGTTTGCGCCGTACTGGCGATCAGACGCCCGGGGGGTGATCGTTGGCCTGACCCGGTTTATCAAGCGGGGCCATATCGCAAGGGCCGTGCTCGAGGCTGTGGCCTACCAGACCCTGGACGTGGCCGAAGCCATGGAAAAGGATTCCGGGGTGAAAATGGACAACCTCAAGGTGGACGGCGGCATGGTGGTAAATGAGCTTTTGATGCAATTTCAGGCAGATATTCTGGGCATCCCGGTGGTCCGGCCCAAAATCACGGAAACCACGGCCCTGGGTGCCGCGTCTGCGGCGGCCCTGGCCAGCGGGTTTGCCTCCGGCATCGGCGAACTCAAGGAAAACTGGGCCCTGGACAAAACCTGGCAGCCGCAGATGTCTGAAGAGCAGCGCAAAAAGGACGTCAAAAACTGGAAAAAAGCCGTGGACAGGACCTTGAACTGGATCGACTAGGCCAGCCCTTTTTGTTTGGCCACAAAATAAACCATCTGCCCGACAATCATGGAAATGATCTCCGGGGGCAGCAGATCCGAGGGCGAACTCTCCATTTTTTCGGCAACCAGGTCCTTTGCGCTTTTCTCCGGATCACCGGTCCGGGCCAGGGACTGTTCGATCCGGGTGCGGAATTCGGTTGCGGCAGAAATGGACCGGTTTAAAAAAGTTGCCGCATCCTGACCGGTTCGCGCACCATAATGCTCTGCAAGGTAGACGGCAATATCCAAGCCCGCCATTTTTTCAAGGCTTTGCTGATACTTGTCAAAATCGGAATTGGCAGCGGTAAAAATCTCGTCTCCGGCTTCAATGCCGCCGGCATCCGAGGCAAACAGGGCTTTTTGCTCAGGCACGTACACGGCAAGGCTGCACGATGAATGACCCGGCACCGCCAGGATCTCCAGGGTCATATCCCCGCAGGTGATTTTCTGGCCGTCTTCGAGCACCTGCTCCACCTCGATGCCCTCAAAATCGGCATATCCTTTTTCTTTTGCATCATCGAGCCGACCCCGGCGCTTTAGGGTCTCATGGTTCATGGCATTGATGGTTTCAATCACCTTTGGCTTGCCCAGCATGGCCTTTGCCGGCGCGGATGCGGCCACGGCCGCCCGGGGCCACTGTTTTTTGAAAAACGGCACAATGCCGCAATGATCAAAGTGAGAATGAAGAATCACAATTCTTTTGATCTTTTCCGGGTCCACGGCCATCTCCCGGATCTGGTCCAGGACCTCTGGCACGATATAAACCATCCCCCCGCCGATAATGGCGGCCTCGCTGCCGCCATCGAGCAGATATACATTGGATTCCCGCCGGCCCAGCAGGGTGATGCGATCGGTTATTTTTCCCGGCTCCTCTATTTTCATACAACCTCCTTATTCGCTGACCAGCAAATTTACCGCATCAATATGCGCTGGATTTTCCCGGTCAATGACTTCAATGATGCTGCCGTGCATCCGTTTTTTGTGCTCTGCAAAAATGCCGCGCTTCTTGTTAAAAGATTTGGCAAACCCCATGGTTTCCGCCATGAGATGTTCGGCGTTGTCACAGGCTTTTTCAATTACGTGATGGGCTTCCAGCTCCGGGGCCGTGGCCCGCCGGCCGGTGAGTTTTAACTCATTGAACTTCCACCGGGGTACGGCCTTTTCAATAAAGGCATCCATGCCCGGCAGAAACGGAATGCCCAGGTCCACTTCCGGAAAGCAGAAAAACCCCCGGTCGGATTTCATGAACCGGAAATCACAGGCGCAGGACAAAATGGCGCCGTTTCCGAATGCATGACCGTTGATGGCGGCAATGGTGGGCACCGGTGCCAGCAGCAGCTTTTTAAACACTTCATCCATGCCGTAGCAGAAATCCCGGATGGCCTGAAATTCCTGTGCGGCATACTTTTCCATCAGCCAGTTGACGTGAATCCCGTTTGAAAAAAATTTGGGATCCGAACTGGTCAACACAACCGCCCGGGTTTGGCTATCTGCCACAGCCTCGTCCAAAACAGCATTCAGGGCCTGTGAAAAGGCCAGATCCTGCAGGTTTTCATTGTTGTTCATATAAACAACCGCCACGCCCTCATCCATCTGTCTGTATACAATCGCCATAACCGATCCTCCGTTTTGCTATCCCTTTGCCCACAGCTTTTGTTTTTCCACTCTCTGTTTGACCCAGGATTCGTTAAACCACAGGGCCGCCAGGATCAGCCCGCCGCCGGCAAGCAAACGCAGCAGATCCACCTCCCGGTTCCAGATCACCAGGTTGACCACAAGGCCTGCGGGCACCAGTGCATTGTTCATGATGGCCAGGGCGCCGGCGTTGACCAGGGTGGCCCCCTTGTTCCAGAGAAAATACCCGATGCCGGATGCGGCCACGCCCAGCCACAGCAAAACACCCCATTGAACGGCTGTCTGGGGCATCATGGTCATATCCCCCCAGAATAGCCAGCCTGAAACCGCCACTGCCATGGCGCCGATATAGAAAAACCCGAACACCGAGTGCTGGGCAAAAACCTGCATTCCGGCCTGCCGGCGCTTTTCCATGAGATTTTTATACCCCACCTGGCCCACGGCAAAACAAACATTGGCTCCCTGAACGAGCAAAAATCCGATCACAAAATCCTGGCTTAAGGGGTTGTAACGGATCACGGCCGCTCCGGCAACGGCAACCCCGGCGGTCACCAGATACCAGAAGGTAAACCGGCGCCGGGCCGCGTCATAGAGCAAAGTGATATAAATCGGCGTAAAAACGGTAAAAAGCACCACTTCGGGCACGCTTAAAAAGGAAAAAGAATGATAAAAACAGATAAACATCACCCCGAGCTGGACCGCGCCAATGCCCATGAGCCGGACAGCCAGGTTCCAGGAAACCTTTTTCCAACGGATAAAGGGCAGAAACATCAGGGTTGCCAGAAACGTGCGCGAAAACACCGCAAAATAACTGTCCACCTGCCCTGAAAGATAAACCCCGATCAGGCTGAAGGAAAATGCCCATAAAACCGTTACACCCCACAAATATGCCATCTTCGACTCTGTCCTATATTTGATGGTTTCGTAAAAAATGGTTCCAAGGAAGCCCAAGGTTGGGGTCGGTTTGTAAGCGACATTGAGCGTTTACGGAAAAATTCAGCAAATGCCGGAGCTAAAAAATTTCAAACTGTTTGAGGCCGACAGGCCGAGTTTT
>NZ_JBSRLA010000017.1:0-55936 GCF_055149105.1 Desulfosalsimonas sp.
CGTACGGATAAGTACGCTGCATTCTTCGAAATCGCGCAAGCCTTGATCTTGAACTTTTTACGGCGCCATCTGAAAATCGACTTTTTACGAGCGCGTCAAAAATGTTTACCGGAATTATCGAAGGTCTGGGCACCCTGGCAAACAGCCAGCCTGCGGGAACCGGCCGGCGGCTGACCATTTCCGCTGATTTTGACCTGGACGGCACCCGCATCGGCGACAGCATTGCGGTCAACGGCGCATGCCTGACAGCGGTGGAAATTTCCGGAAACCGGTTTTCCGCCGATGTTTCCGCCGAGACCCTTTCCCGCAGCACCCTGGCCGATGCCCGGGCCGGCCAGAAAATGAACCTGGAGCGGGCCCTTCGCCTGTCTGACCGGTTAGACGGCCACCTGGTATCCGGCCATATCGACGGAAGCGCACAGATCACGCATAAAAAAGACCTGGGCGGGTCCATGGTATTCGAATTTGCCGTATCCGAGCAAATCAGCCGGTATCTGATAGCCAAGGGATCAGTGGCTGTCGACGGCATCAGCCTGACGGTCAACACCTGTGCCGCAGGACGGTTTGAAATCGCGGTGATCCCCCATACGGCAAAAATCACCACTCTGGGGCTGAAAAACCCCGGCGACCGGGTCAATATTGAAACCGACCTGATCGGAAAATACGTGGAAAAATTCTTAAAGGGAGATAACTCCGGCGAATCCCGGCCGGAAAAAATTGATATGACATTTTTGGCAAAAACCGGATTTCTTTAAACATCAGGTCATTGCAACCTGATCTCACGGATTTTGCGCCAAACAACAAATGGACACGAAACCCACCTGCCGTGTGAACCCCGGGCGGTTTTCGCGTTTCCATGAAATTTACGGAGTATAAAACAATGGGACATTTATCGATCGAAGAAGCCATCAAGGAGATCCGGGACGGCAGAATGGTCATCCTGGTCGACGATGAGGACCGGGAAAACGAGGGGGATCTGACCATGGCCGCAGAGGCGGTCACTCCCGAGGCCATCAATTTCATGGCCAAATACGGCCGCGGCCTGATCTGCCTTTCTTTAAACCCGGAAAAGGTGGAAGACCTGGGGCTTCCAATGATGGTGCAGCACAACACTTCACAGTTTGAAACCGGTTTTACGGTCTCCATTGAGGCAAAAAAAGGGGTCACCACGGGCATTTCCGCGGCAGACCGCGCCACAACCATCCAAACGGCCATTTCCGATGAAGCCGGCCCGGATGACCTGGTCATGCCCGGCCATGTCTTCCCCCTTCGTGCCCGCCGGGGCGGGGTGATCGTGCGCACCGGCCAGACCGAGGGCTCGGTGGACCTTGCCCGGCTCGCCGGCATGAAACCCGCCGGGGTGATCTGTGAAATCATGGATGAAGACGGCACCATGGCCCGGATGCCGTCGCTGGAAAAATTCAGCGAGGAGCACGATATCGGTATCTGCACCATTGCCGATCTGATCGAATACCGCATGCGCATCGAATCCTTTGTGCGAAGCGTGGTGGAAACCGAGATTCCCACCAGTTTCGCCGGCACCTTCAGGGTCCGGGTGTATGAAAACGACGTGGATGATTTCCAGCACATCGCCCTGATAAAGGGCGACATTGACCCGGAAGCCCCCACCCTGGTACGGGTGCACTCCGAGTGCCTGACCGGTGATATTTTCGGCTCCATGCGATGTGACTGCGGCGAGCAGCTGCACAAGGCCATGGTCATGATGGAAAAGGAGGGATGCGGCGTACTGCTCTATGTTCGGCAGGAAGGCCGGGGCATCGGACTGGTCAACAAGCTCAAGGCTTACGTTCTCCAGGACCAGGGCTATGATACCGTTGAGGCCAATGAAAAGCTCGGATTCAAGGCCGACCTGCGCGATTACGGCATCGGCGCCCAGGTACTGGCGGATCTCGGGGTACGCAAAATGCGTTTGATCACCAACAATCCCAAAAAGATTGTGGGCCTGGAAGGCTACGGCTTAAGCGTGGTGGACCAGGTGCCCATTAAAACCGAGCCCAATGACTACAACCGTTGCTATCTGGAATGCAAACAGCTCAAGATGGGCCATTATTTAAGCGTTTCAGCAGAAGACAAAACCAAAGACCAGGGGAAAAAGGCTCATGCCTAAATTCATCGAAGCCAATCTGCTGGCCGAAGGCCGGCGCTTTGCCATTGTGGTCAGCCGTTTCAATGATTTTATCTCTGACAAACTGCTTTCCGGCGCATTGGACGCGCTGGTGCGCAGCGGCGCCAATGATGCAGACATCGAGGTTGTCAGGGTACCCGGATCGTTTGAGATCCCCCTTATGGCCAAAAAACTGGCCGCAGGCGGCAAATATGACGCCGTAATCTGCCTGGGTGCTGTGATCCGGGGTTCCACCCCCCATTTCGACTATGTCAGCGCCGAGGTATCCAAGGGAATTGCTGCGGCCGGCATGGATACCGGGGTGCCGATTATTTTCGGCGTCATCACCACCGATACCATTGAACAGGCCATTGAACGCGCCGGCACCAAGGCCGGCAACAAAGGATGGGATGCGGCTGTTTCCGCCATTGAAATGGCCAATCTGTCCGATCTGATAAAGGCGTGATCCTTTTCTTATGAAAATCCGCCGGAAATCAAGGGAAATGGCGCTTCAGGCATTGTTTTGCATGGACACCCTGGGAGACGATTCCGAGGAGATGATCCAGGAACTGTGTACACTGCTGGAGCCCCAGGAAAAAGTGCGGCCCTTCGGCCTGGAACTGGTGCGGGGGGTGGTGGCCAAAAAGGCGGAAATCGACGGCCGCCTGGCCGAGACGTCCAGCAACTGGAAACTGGCGCGGATGGATTACGTGGATCGCAATGTCATCCGCATTGCCGTCTATGAAATGCTTTTCTGCAATGACATTCCCGAGAAGGTGGCCATCAACGAGGCCATTGATATCGGCAAAAAATATGGAACAGAGAAATCCGGCGCGTTTATCAACGGAATTCTCGACAGCATCCGGCAACGATATGTCCACTGTAACTCAAAAAGGAGCCCTGAATGCGAAACAGACAAATCTTCCTGAAGCCGGAGGAAATTCCCCGGCAATGGTATAACATACTGGCCGATATCAAGATCAACCCCCCGCTTGGACCGGACGGAAACCCCCTTTCCCCGGACCAGCTCGCCCCTGTTTTTCCCATGAACCTAATTGAGCAGGAAGTCAGCACCAAGCGGTGGATCGACATCCCCGATGAGGTGATGGACGTTTATTCCATCTGGCACCCCACGCCCCTGGTGCGGGCCTACAACCTGGAAAAGGCACTGGACACCCCGGCCCGGATCTATTTCAAAAACGAATCCGTGAGCCCGCCGGGCAGCCACAAGCCCAACACCGCCGTACCCCAGGCCTATTACAACAAGGAGTTCGGTATCAAAAAAATGACCACCGAAACCGGTGCCGGCCAGTGGGGAAGCGCCCTGTCCTTTGCCTGCTGCCAGTACGGCCTGGAATGCAAGGTCTTTATGGTGCGCATCAGCTTTGATCAAAAGCCCTACCGCAAGACCATGATGGCGGCCTGGGGCGGCAACTGCGTGCCCAGCCCGAGCATGGACACCAAGGCCGGGCGCGAAGCCCTTGAATTAAACCCCGACACTCCGGGAACTCTGGGCATTGCCATCAGTGAGGCCATCGAGGCGGCTGTGGCCGATGAAAGCGGCCAGACCCGATATTCCCTGGGCAGCGTGCTCAATCATGTCATGCTCCACCAGACCATCATCGGCCTGGAAGCCAAGCGGCAGCTGGAAAAAGTCAGTGAATATCCGAATGTAATTATCGGGTGCGCCGGCGGGGGCAGCAATTTCGCAGGCCTGGCCTTCCCCTTTGCCTATGACAAGATTCATGGCAAAAATGTGGATATCTACCCGGTGGAACCGGCCGGATGTCCGACCCTGACCCAGGCGCCGTTTGTCTACGACCACGGAGACACGGCCAAGTACACCCCGCTTCTGCCCATGTACAGCCTGGGCCACACCTTTGTGCCGCCTCCGGTTCATTCCGGCGGCCTGCGCTACCACGGCATGGCCCCCACGGTGAGCCAGCTGGTGGACGAGGGACTTTTCGAGGCCCGCTCCGTGACCCAAAGCAAAAGCTATGCCGCCGGAGTGCTGGCAGCCCGCACCGAAGGGATCATTCCCGCCCCGGAAAGCTGCCATGCCCTGGCCCTGGTGGTGGAAGAAGCCCAAAAGGCCAAAGAGGAAGGAAAAGAAAAGGTGATCCTGTTTAACTGGAGCGGACACGGCCTGCTTGACCTGGGCGCCTATGAGGCTTATTTTTCCGGTAACATCAAAGACATTGAGCTATCTCAGAAAGATTTGCACGGATCTGAAAAGGTGTATGCGGATTATCCCAAACCCCAGCATTTAAAAAGCGTGTAAGTTATGTCCGATCCGCAAAAAGACAACCTGGAGATTCGCTGCCCCAGGCTCGGCAGCATCATCCCGTTTCGCTACTGCCTGATCAGCGGGCCCGACAGCATGCCCTGTTTCAAGATACTGGACTGCTGGTGGGAAATTTTTGACGTGGATGCTTATCTAAAGGAAAATCTTCCGGCTGAAACCTACAACAGCCTGGTCACGGAGCCGCCGAAACCCAAGGTTGCCGCTATCGTGGAAATCGCTGAACAAGCCAAAAGAAAAAAGCAGACAGGAGGTTGCCGTTGATCTTAAAATCCCTTGCCGTGGGTCCCATCATGGCCAACTGCTACATTATAGGGTGCGAAAGCACCAAATCCGCAGCCGTGATTGATCCCGGAGACGAAGCAGACCGAATCCTCAAGGAACTGGCCAAAGACGGCCTGACCCTTAAATATATCATCAACACCCACGGCCATTTTGATCACGTGGGCGGCAATTATGACCTCAAAAAGGCCAGCGGTGCCGACATCGTGATTCACCCGGCAGACGAGCCCATGCTCGCCGATCTGGTGAAAACCGCCGCGGCCTTCGGCCTTTCCGCCCAGAACTCGCCGGCCCCGGACCGGACAGTGCAGGAAGGCGACACCATCTCCTTTGGCGATATCACCCTCAGGGTGCTCGACACCCCGGGGCATTCCCCGGGCGGCATTTCCCTGCACACGGACAACATGGTATTTGTGGGCGACACCCTTTTTGCCGGCTCCATCGGCCGGACCGACCTGCCCGGGGGCGACTTTCAAACCCTGATTTCCAGCATCAAAACCAAGCTGTTTCCCCTGGGCGATGACACAAAGGTCTACACCGGCCACGGCCCGGCCACCTCCATCGGCCAGGAAAAACGCGCCAATCCGTTTCTGCGATAGATATTTCGCATCTGCTGATAAGCCAGCCGGCGCCGGGTTTTAAAAGGCGCCGAGCTGGCAGGGCTTGATCTTGATGCCAAGGGTTTCACAGGCACCGCTGACATCCATTTTGCGCAAGCCCAGATCCGATGCAATGGCAAAGGCCCTTTGACAGGGCAGGTAGCCGTTTTCCAGATTTTCGCCAATGGCCCGGCGAAGTGTGTCTGAAACTTCAGGCCGGGCCTTGACAATCTTTTTATCCGGGCTGTAGCCAAACAGCCCCAGCTGGCATTTTACCAGGCGGATACTGCTTTCATCGGCACACGCGCCAACGACTGCCGGCGCTGCATTTAGCTGGTTTGCAATCTCAAAGGCCACGGCACAGGGAAGTTCACCGTCTTTTGCACGCTCTGCCATCTCCTGGCGGAGCCGGGCATCATCTTTTTCCATAAACCCTCTCCATTTCTATTTTTCCATATTTGACTTGAACTAAAACAGCCCCTTTGTTAATCAATATCAAATATACAGGGGTTTTCAACCCCCGATGCCGGCAGCATCAGAGATAAACCGACACCAAACGGCCGCAATTCATGCCAACGACCATCAAGCGAAAAAAAACCCGGCAGATCCACGTGGGCAGTGTGCCGGTGGGGGGCGATGCCCCCATATCCGTGCAATCCATGACCAACACCCACACTGCGGATGTGGCGGCCACAGTGGCGCAAGTCCTGGGCCTGGAGGAGGCCGGATGCGAAATCATCCGCGTGGCTGTTCCGGACATGGACGCGGCCCGGGCCATCGGTGAAATCCGCAGGCAGATTACCATCCCCCTGATTGCCGATATCCACTTTGACTTTCGGCTGGCCGTGGCCGCAGCCACAGCCGGGGCAAACGCCCTTCGCATCAACCCCGGCAATATCGGGGACAAAAACAAAATCCGGGCGGTGGTGGCCGCGGCAAAAGACAACGGGTTGTCCATCCGCGTGGGGGTCAATGCCGGATCCCTGGACAAGGACATTTATCAGGCCCATGGCGGGCCCACGCCTGCCGCCCTTGTGCAAAGCGCCGTGCGTCAGGTGGCCGTGCTCGGGGAGATGGATTTTCACGAGGTAAAGGTTTCCTTGAAATCCTCAAACGTGCTGGAAACCATCGAGTCTTATGAACTTTTTTCCGAACAATCCGATGTGCCCCTTCACGTGGGGGTTACAGAGGCCGGCGGACTCTATGCCGGAATCGTCAAATCCGCCATGGGCATCGGCGGCATCCTGAGCCAAGGCATCGGCGACACCCTGCGGGTTTCCCTGACACGGGATCCAACAGAAGAGGTCAGGGTGGCCTATGAGATCTTAAAAGCCCTGGACATCCGCCGCCGGGGACCGGAAATCATCTCGTGTCCCACCTGCGGCAGATGCGAAATTGATCTGTTTTCCATTGCCGAAAGCGTGGAAAAGGCCCTTTTGACAAGCCGCGCCCCTATCAGGGTGGCTGTCATGGGATGTGCGGTAAACGGACCCGGAGAGGCCCGGGAGGCTGATGTGGGCATTGCCGGCGGCCGGGGCACGGGCATTTTGTTTAAAAAAGGCAAAGTGGTCAAAAAATTTTCTGAAGACCGCCTGGTCCGGGAACTGCTGGCCGCAGTCCGTCAGCTGGAGGAAAACCACGAGCCATAAAACCTGCAGGTTTTGCATTGTCCCTTTTCATCTGAAACTTGATGGCGTCGTAAAAAGTCAATTTTGGGACGGCAAAGTAGAAAGTTCAAGATCAAGGCGCGCGAATCTCGAGGAATGAGGCGTACTTGTCCGTACGTCGAATGACGGGAGATGAAGCGCAACGCAGATATTGGACTTTTTACGAAGCCGTCAAACTTGAAACGCTTTTCCCAGAGGTTTGATAATGACACAAAAAAACGACACCGCTATCCGCCCCACCCGGGCGGAAAATTATCCGGAATGGTACCAGCAGGTCATCCGGGCCTCAGACATGGCTGAACTGTCCCCGGTGCGGGGCTGTATGGTGATCAAGCCGTGGGGCTACGCACTTTGGGAAAACATGGTGCGGGCCTTAGATGACATGTTTAAGGCCACTGGCGTGAGAAACGCCTATTTTCCCCTTTTTATTCCCATCTCCTTTCTGGAAAAGGAAGCCGAGCATGTGGAGGGGTTTGCCAAGGAATGCGCGGTGGTCACCCACCACAAGCTGGAAAAAGACGAAAACAACCGCCTGGTGCCCGCAGGCAAACTCAACGAGCCCCTGATTGTGCGGCCAACCTCTGAGACCATTATCGGCGAGGCCTTTGCCCGGTGGATCAAAAGCTACCGGGATCTTCCCATGCTGCTCAATCAGTGGGCCAACGTGGTCAGATGGGAAATGCGCACCCGGATTTTTCTGCGCACCAGCGAATTTCTCTGGCAGGAAGGCCATACCGTGCATGCCACAAAACAGGAGGCCATTGACCGCACTTATATGATGCTTACCGTATATAAGCGGATGGCTGAAGAATACCTGGCCATACCGGTTATCACCGGGGAAAAAACCGTTGCGGAAAAGTTTCCCGGCGCGGAGATGACCACCTGCATTGAGGCCATGATGCAGGATAAAAAGGCCCTTCAGGCGGGAACCTCCCATTTCCTCGGCCAAAACTTTGCCAGGGCCTCGGGCATCCGATTTCAATCCGCCATGGAAACGGAAGAATACGGATGGACCACTTCCTGGGGCGTGTCCACCCGCATGATCGGCGGTCTGATCATGACCCACAGCGATGATAACGGCATTGTCCTGCCCCCGCGGGTGGCTTCTGCCCATGTGGTGCTTTTGCCGATTTTAAAGAAAAAGGAAACCAACGACAGCGTGATGGCATACACCCAGGCCATCGCCGAACGCCTGCGGCAGCAAAACTATCACGGCACGCCCCTGAGAGTGGAAGTCGATGACCGCAACATCGGCGGCACGCGCAACTGGGACTGGATCAAAAAAGGCGTGCCTCTTCGAGTGGAAATCGGTCCCAGGGACATGGATGCGGACTCGGTGTTTGTCTCCAGGCGGGACCGGGACCGCAGAGACCGCTTTTCCATGCAAAAGGACGAATTTATCGGAAAAATCACGGAAGTCCTTGATGAAATTCAGTCCGGATTGTATGAAAAGGCGCTTTGTTTTCTGCAGGAAAACTCGCGCGACATTGACGATCCAGATGAATTCAATGCGTTTTTCACCCCGGAAAACCCGGAGGAGCCGGAAATTCACGGAGGGTTTGCGTGGTCACACTGGTGCGGGCGCACCGAATGTGAAAAAGCCGTCAAGGAGCGGCTCAATGTCACCATCCGCTGCATTCCCTTTGACCGGAAAGAGCAATCCGGGGCCTGCATTCAGTGCGGGGAAGAAAGCCAGGGGCGGGTGGTGTTTGCAAAAGCCTATTAAAATATCCGGAAGGGTTTTGTCTCAGAAAAAATTATGATCCGCATTACCGATATACTCGATAAGCTCTATGATTATTACCCGGACGCGGATGTGGACATCATCGATCGTGCCTACATCTACTCCGCCCGGGTCCATGCCGGACAAATGCGCCTTTCCGGAGAGCCCTACCTGTCTCATCCCCTTGAAGTGGCCAGCCTGCTGACTGACATGAAGCTGGATCCGGTGAGCATATCCGCCGGCCTGCTCCATGACGTGGTGGAAGACACCCATGCCACAATCGATGAAATCTATCACACATTCGGCAATGAAGTGGCCCATATCGTGGCCGGAGTCACCAAAATCAGCGCCCTTCCCTTCAGCACGGATCAGCAGCGGCACGCGGAAAACATCCGGAAAATGATCCTGGCCATGGCCGATGATATCCGGGTGATTTTAATCAAGCTCGCAGACCGGCTCCATAACATCCGGACCCTGCATTATCACAAAAAGCCGGAAAAGCAGCGAGCCATCGCCCAGGAAACCTTAGACATCTACGGCCCCATTGCCGGCCGCCTGGGCATTTACTGGCTGAAAAACGAGCTCGAGGAAACCGCGTTTTATTACGCCAATCCCGAGGAATACAACCGAATTGACGGGCTGCTGAAAAAAAACCAGGAGGAACGCGCAAAATACGTCGCCACGGTCAAGACCCTCATTAAGGAGAAAATGTCTGAAGCCGGCATTTCATGCCGGGTACAAGGCCGGCACAAGCAGTATTACAGCATCTACCAGAAAATGGCCTCCCAGAACCTGGATTTCGAAGAGGTCTATGACATTATTGCTTTTCGCATCGTCGTGGAAAACGTATCCCAGTGTTATGCGGCCCTGGGGCAGATCCATTCCAGATGGAAGCCCATCCCGACAAAATTCAAGGATTATATCGCCGTTCCCAAGCCCAATATGTATCAGTCACTGCACACCACCGTGATCGGCCCGTACGGGGAACGGATGGAAATCCAGATCCGTTCCGAGCAGATGGATCACGTGGCCAATTTCGGCATTGCCGCGCACTGGAGCTACAAGGAGGGCAAAACCCAGGAGGATATCAACACAAAAAACACCTTTGCCTGGATTCACAACCTGGTGGAAAACCAAAAGAATTTCGGAAATCCGGAGGAATTTCTGGAAAACGTGCGCATTGATTTGTTTCCCGACGAGGTATTTGTGTTTACGCCCAACGGGGATGTGCGCTCGCTTCCAAAGGGGGCCACGCCCGTGGATTTTGCCTACATGATCCACACGGAGGTGGGCAACGAGTGCACCGGCGCCAAGATTAACGGCCGGCTCGTACCCCTGCAGTACGAACTCAACACCGGCGATATCGTTGAGATTCTGACCACCAAGGGCCACCAGCCCAGCAAGGACTGGCTCAATTTCGTCAAAACCGTCAAGGCCAAGTCCCGTATCCGCCACTGGATCCGTAAGCAGGAAAAAGAGCGCAGCCTGTCTCTGGGCCGGGAACTGTGCGAGAAGGCCTTTCGGAAATACAAACTCAATTTTTCAAACCTGGTCAAGTCCCGGGAGATGGAAAAGGTGGCAGAGGCCTTTAATTTCAAGTCCACAGAGGACCTGATCGCCAATGTGGGCATCGGAAAAATCACGCCTCTGCAGATCATTCGAAAGCTCGACCCCCAGTTTACCGAGAAAAAGGATTCAGCCCTCATTGACAAGATCATGGGGCCCCGGGACCGAAAGCAGAAAGAAAAAACCGAAGGCGTATCTGTCCACGGCCTGGATGACATTCTGATCCGTTTCGGCAAATGCTGCCAGCCCGTGCCCGGAGATCCGATTACCGGGTATATCACCCATGGCGCCGGGGTGACCATTCACCGCAGCGGATGTGTCAATGCGTTGAAACTCAACCCGGACCGGCAAATCGACGTGGAATGGAATACAAACGACAACGGTGAGTTCCCGGTATCCCTGAAGATCACCGCCTCGGACCGCATGGGCCTGCTGGCGGAAATCTCGACTGAAATGAGCAAGGCGGCCGCCAATATTTATGACGTCCGCCTTGAAAACAGGGGGAACAAATCCATTTACGGAGAATTCACGATCCTGGTAAAAAGCCGCGGGCACCTGGAAAGTGTGATCTCCCGGCTGAAAAAAATCCAGGCCGTGCAGGAGGTCAAACGTCTGTAAAAACCGGGTATCCGGAAAATGAGATTACGGGGCCTTGACCACCAGACCGGATTTAATGCACTGGGTGCACACAGTGATTTTTTTCACACTTCCGTTCTGCACAGCGCGCACCCGCTGCAGGTTTGGATTGAACCGCCGCTTGGTAACATTATGGGCATGGCTGACGTTACACCCAACCATGGCTTTTTTGCCGCATATACTACACATCGTAGACATATCAGAAATCTCCTTCACACAATCAGGATACAGGTTCACATAAAAATGCAATTATATGCCGCAAAAATCTGGATTTGTAAAGCATTTTTTCAGTTTTCGGATCAAGCGGAAAATCGGTCAATTAACCCCTTCCCACCCGACTTCAATGGGCGGCAGCTGCACCCAGCCATCCCCGGCGGGCGTCTGCCCGCTCCCCTCGCCGGGCAGATGCCGGCTGCAACGGTCCATGTACCTTCTGGCTTTGTCGGTATATGCTGTCACTTGCGGGTACTGGGTGACCACGGTTTCAAACCGGTTCATGGCCGCCTGGTATTGTTCGGACTTGAAATAAAACTCGCCCACATAGAATTCATGGCCCGCCAGATTCCTGCGGCATTTTTCAATCTTTTCCTCAGCGTTGCGCGCCCACTGGCTGTCCGGAAACCTGGACTGAAGCCGCAGAAACACTTCCAGGGCATTGCGGGTGGGCACCTGGGTCCGGTCAATACTTCGCAACCGCTCATAATGGCACATCCCCATCTGGTAGGTGGCATACGGGATCTGCGAATCATTGGGATGGAGCTGTTCGTACTGCTGGTAAGCCTGCAGGGCCTGCTCGTATTGCTCAAGATGGAAATGGGCGTCGGCAATGCGCAGCTTTGCCTCCTTGGCATGCGGGCTGTACGGATACCAATCCCGCAGCCGTTCATAGGATTTCAAAGCCTTGTCATATTTTTCAGCTTCAAATGACGCAGCCCCTTCCTCGGCAAGCTCGGCCGCAGTCTGCTCTTCCTTGCTTCCAAACCACCCCGCACATCCTGACGCACACAGGGCCAACGCTAAAGCCAACACGAGAATCCGGATTCCCGGACGCTGCACAGCGCCCGGGCCCGATTCAAACTTGTTTTGCCGCATATTATATCATTCCGGTTTACACTCTGAATCTATAGAACGCTTTTGAGCGTATCCTCAAGCTTGGCTTTCTGGACCATGCCAACGACCTGCTCGACGTTTTTGCCGTCCTTGAACAGAATCAATGTGGGAATGGCCCGGATACCAAAATTGCTGGGCGTTGAGGGATTGTCATCCACGTTGCATTTCAGAAATTTAATCTTGCCCTCGTAGTCCTTGCTCAACTCCTCGACCACGGGTCCGATGGCCTTGCAGGGACCGCACCACGGTGCCCAGAAATCCACCAAAACAGGAATGTCCGAATTCAAAACTTCCTTTTCAAAGGTCTCGTCGCTGACTTCTTTAACGTTTTCCGCCATTTTCATTCCTTCCTGAAAAAAATTCGTGTTTGCGGGTTCTCATCCGGATGCCGGCACACTTGAAGCGGTGGCATCACCCTTATTGGCAAATGAAAACCGCAGTTTTACCTCTACTACATCCATGTCTGTTATGTCAAGATAACCATCCGGTCTCTTTTTTCAAATGACGCCTTTATAAAAAATCCTGCCATGCTTGGTTCCGGGGTTTTGCCAGGGAGAGCGTTTCCAGGGAAGTCCGGGAGCGGGGTTTGAGTTTTTGAAGCGACATTGAGCGTTTTGCGGGAAAATTCAGCAAATGCCGGAGCGTAAAAATTTCAAATTGTTTGAGGCCGACAGGCCGAGTTTTTGAAATTTTAGCGAAGGCATTTGCTGAATCCGCAAAACGATCAGGAGCGAAAAAACTGAACCCCGCCCCCGGACTTCCCTCCCGACAAACTTCCAAGCGCTGTAAAAGCTGTTACGGGCTTGTCAAATTTTTCCGAGCCTTGAATCACCATGGTCCCGTGCTGGGGACGGCTATTTTTTATAGAAAATCATTGACCTTATTTTTCTTAGCGATTAATATTTATAGGTTATACAATTTATAGCTAAAATTGTGGGACCGCAGGCGAACTGCCCCGGATGAATGCCGAACCGGCAATCCATGCACCCGCCTGAAAATATGGACTTTTTTACAATTCAGGAACAACGATTATGGTTGAACTCGACTTTGACAAGGGCGGCGGGCTGCTGCCGGCCATTGCCCAGGATGCGGAAACCGGCGAAGTGCTCATGCTGGCCTACATGAACCGGGCGGCATGGGAAAATACCATCAAAACCGGCGTGGCCACTTATTACAGCCGTTCCCGGGACAAGCTGTGGGTCAAGGGTGAAACCTCGGGCCACACCCAGCAGGTCCGGGAACTGCGCTTTGACTGCGATGCCGACACCATCCTGCTCAAGGTGGTTCAGCTTGGCGGTGCGGCCTGCCATAAAGGTTATAAATCCTGTTTTTACCGGAAAGTGGAAAACAACGAAGCTGTGATTACAGATGAACCGATATTTGATCCAGACGAGGTGTATAAAAAATGAGTGACAAACTCAAGCTCGGCATTCCCAAGGGAAGCCTTCAGAAATCCACCATTGAACTGTTCCGCCGCTCCGGGTGGAAGATCAACGTCAACGGCCGCAGCTATTTTCCGGATGTCAACGATGCTTACATGGAATGCACGCTCTGCCGCGCCCAGGAAATGTCGGTGTACGTGGAAAACGGCACCCTGGATGCGGGCCTGACCGGCAAGGACTGGATTGCGGAAAACAACTCGGATATCCAGGTGGTATCAGACCTGGTCTACTCCAAGGTCAGCGCAAGGCCGGCGCGCTGGGTGGTTGCGGTTGCCAGTGATTCAGAGGTCAAAACCATCGAGGATCTTTCCGGAAAAAAAGTGGCAACCGAACTGGTGGGCTATACCCGGCGCTATTTCGCGGAAAAAAACATTGATGTAAAAATCGAGTACTCCTGGGGTGCCACAGAGGCCAAGGTGGTCTCGGGACTGGCTGACGCCATCGTGGAAATCACGGAAACCGAAAGCACCATCCGCGCCCACGGGCTCAAGGTCATCCACGAGATGATGCAGACCAACACCCAGCTCATTGCCAACCATGATGCATGGAAAAATCCGGATAAGAAAAAGAAAATCGAGCAGGTGGCCCTTTTGCTCAAAGGCGCCCTGGCGGCCGAGAAACTGGTGGGCTTGAAAATGAACGCACCCGAGGAAAAGCTCGACAGCATTGTCTCGCTTCTGCCGAGTCTGAACGCCCCCACCATTGCCAAGCTTTATCACAGCCAATGGTACTCGGTGGAAACCGTGGTCAGTTCGGATACGGTCCGGGACCTGATCCCGGTGCTGCTTGCCAACGGGGCCGAGGGCATCATCGAGTATCCATTGAACAAGGTGATCTGAAAGCATTTTGAAAATCACTTCCGCCGAATTTGAAACCAGCGCAGCCAAACCCGGGCAGTACCCGGAGGCGGTTTTGCCGGAAATCGCGTTTGCAGGCCGTTCCAACGTGGGCAAATCCAGTCTCATCAATACCCTGCTAAACCGCAGAAATCTGGTGAAAACCAGTTCCACGCCCGGCAAAACGCGCCTGATCAACTTCTTTGTCATCAACAACGCCTTTTATTTCGTTGATCTGCCGGGTTACGGATACGCCCGGGTTTCTCAGGAAGAACGCAAAAAATGGGGCCCCATGGTGGAAGCCTATCTCAGCTCCCGGCCCACCTTAAAGGCCGTGGCCCTGCTCCAGGACATTCGGCGCATGCCCGGAAGTGCGGAAATCCAGCTCCTTGAATTTCTCGAACACCTGCATCTGCCGGTTCTGGTGATTTTGACCAAGGCGGATAAATTCTCAAAAAGCAAACAGGGCGTTCAGGCCCGCCAGATCCGGCAGCACCTGAAATTAAACCAGGACGAAACAGTGCTTTTTTCCGCCAAAACCCGCCAGGGCGCAAATAAAATCCACGAGATAATCGGGGACCTGCTCCGGGAAGAACCCATACAGGGCCCGGCCTTATGAATCTTTCATCCAACAGCACCTCTGATGATTTCCGCTCCGGGTTTGCAGCCATCACCGGCGCGCCCAACGCAGGCAAATCAACGCTTTTAAACGCCATGACCGGCGAGAAGATCTCCATTACCTCGCCCAAGCCCCAAACCACGCGAAACCGTATTGCCGGCATCGTCCACGGCACCGGCTTTCAGATCGTGTTTCTCGACACCCCCGGGGTGCACAAAAGCGACAAGCTGTTTAACCGCAAAATCGTGGACGTGGCCCTGTCTGCAATGGACGAGGTGGACCTGATCCTGATGATCGCCGATGCCTCTGATCCAAGGCCTGCATCCGAATCCCTGCTTGTGGACAAAATTGCAGAAAAAAAAACCCTTCCTGCCGTTCTGGCCTTAAACAAAGTCGATCTTGTGGAAAAGCCCCTGCTGCTGGAACAAATCCAAAAATATGCGGCTCTGGATATATTTTCTGAAATCGTGCCCATTTCCGCCAAAACCGGGCTCCAGGTCCCGCAACTGGTAGCGGCCATGGCCGGCCGCCTGCCACCGGGGCCTCCCTATTACCCGGAAGACGCGCTCACCGATGCGCCCGAGCGGTTTATCGTGGCCGAGATGATCCGGGAAAAGGTTTTTGCCCACACCGGCCAGGAGATTCCCTATTCCACGGCCGTGACCATTGAACGGTTTGCCGGTAATGAAAAAAAGGACATGGTGCGCATTCACGGGGTTATCCACGTGGAGCGCGATTCCCAGAAAGGCATTGTCATCGGCAATCGCGGCCGGATGCTGAAAACCATCGGCTCAGAGGCGCGCAAAGACATTGAAAGCCTTTTGGGTACCCGGGTGTTTCTGGAATTGTTTGTCCGGGTGGAAAAAGACTGGAGCAAAAAACCCAAATCCATCCGCAAACTCGGCTACTGAAGATGATCCTGTCATTTCATCCCTGTTACGTTGGAGACGAAAACCGGCTTTGTGCCGGCCGTGATCCGGATGATGACGACATGGCCAGGATGCGGGCCGCAAAAGCCGTGATCCTGCCCCAGGGGTGCCGCAAAACCCTTTTTGATGCTGCACTCCGCTGCTGCCCGCGGGTGTTTCCGGATTACACCGCCCGGTTTGCCTGGCCCGAGAAAACCGGCCAGAGCCGGATGTTTGCCCGTTACAGCGCCCCGCACCCGGATACTGCAGCCTTTGACTGCCTTGCCGACTTTAACCGGCAGTATAACAGTGACCCGGCCGAAGCCGGTTTTGCATTTCCTTTTGTGTTCAAGTACAACGGCTCCGGAGAAGGCGCCAATGTATGGCTTGCCGACACCCCGGATACCTTTGCCCGGCTTCTGGACCGGGCGGCGGACTGGGAGAAAACCGGGCAATTCGGGTTTTTGCTCCAGCAATACATTGAAACCCGCGGCCGCAGCCTGCGGGTGGCGGTGGTGGGAAAAACCCTGGTGTCCTACTGGCGGATCCAGGCCGACAATACCGGATTCCAGGCATCTGCGGCAAGCGGCGCCCGGATCGACCACACGGCAGATCCCGGCCGAAGAGCGGCGGCCGAAGAGCAGGTTTTGCATCTGTGCCGCCAAACAAACATCAACCTGGCCGGATTTGATTTGATCTTTTCGGAAAACCCGGCGCCGGGCACACCGGACACGCCCTTGTTTCTGGAGATCAATTATTTTTTCGGCAGAACCGGCCTGGGCGGGTCTGAGGCGTTTTACCGGCTGCTGTGCGCGGAAATCGACAAGTGGATTGAGCAGGCATAGAGCGGCAATGTATATTCCGGAAGAAGAAGAAATTCGCAGGGAAAAGGCAAAGGCCCGCCAGCTGCGGGCCTCCCAGTGGTGGAAGCGCAAGTGCGCCAGGGGGGTCTGCCATTGGTGCGGCAAGACCGTGGCGCCCGGGGACCTGACCATGGATCACGTGCTGCCCCTGGCACGGGGGGGAAAAACCACCAAAAACAACGTGGTCCCCTGCTGCAAGGAGTGCAACACCCGGAAAAAAAGCAGGATGCCAAACCAGTGGGACAATCCCTGAGGCGCGGGCAAACCCCCGGCGCCCGCGCGACAGATTAGCGGAAGTCGCCCAGAGGCCGGTTGAACGTGTACATGGCCGGCGGCACCATCAGGTTATCAAAGGCCTCGCCGGTATTTCCGCCCCAGGCTGAAAACGGAAGCGATACCACAAAGGTGGCGGTGCCAAAAATCAGGGAAACAAATCCCAGGGGTCTTGCGGCAAACATATCCACCACCATTGTGGCACCGCTGGGCTCCCCGGAATTGACGGTATAATCTTCCGCCATTGCCGACTGTGCCAGGGGGCCGGCCAAAAATGCAGCCACTGCCACCACTAAAACCAACCGTTTGACGTAATGCATGGAAACCTCCTTATGGCCCTGAACTTGACATCCTGAATGATTGGTTTATAAAGAAAGAATCGTATATAAATATAATATATGCCATTTTGCAGGCATCAGTCAATTTTTTTATAAAAAAACAGAAGTCATGGTTTCATAAAAAACCCCAGGATGGATATGCTCCGGGAAATTGCAATTAAAAATTTTGCCATTATCGATGATCTTCGGATCCGCTTTGACCATGGCATGACCGTTTTAAGCGGCGAGACCGGGGCCGGCAAATCAATCATTATCCAGGCATTGAACCTGCTGCTGGGCAGCCGGGCGGATGCTTCCATGATCCGCACCGGCGCGGAATCCGCCGAGCTTGAAGCCCTGTTTGACATGGATACCCGGGGCCCGGCCGCAGCCGCCCTGGCCGACCAGGGCCACGAGCCCGGAGAGGAACTGGTAATCCGGCGGATATTGTCCAGAAACGACCGGCACCGGGTTTACATCAACGGCCGGCTGGCCACCATGAGCCTGCTGGCCCGGGTCACGGAAAACCTGGCCGGCATTTCCGGCCAGCACGAACACCAGCGACTTCTCCGGGAATCCGAACATCTGCGCATCCTCGATCAGCTTGCCGGCCTTGACGACCTGCAGCAGTTCCTTGCCGACTGCTACCATGAAATCACCCCAATGATCCGAAAGCTTGAAGAACTCCGGGCAAAGCGCAAACAACAGGCCGAGCGCATGGAGCTCATTTCTTTCCAGCAGCAGGAGATCGAAGCCGCAAACCTTGCCCCGGGCGAGGAAGACGAACTCAGAGAGCAGCTGGCCCGGCTGAAAAACGCGGAAAACCTGTTCCAGACCGCCGGCCAGGGGGTGGAAGAACTCTATGACCGCGACGGTGCGGTGTCCGAGCGGTTAAAAACCCTGCAAAAGGAACTGGAAAAAGCTGCTGCAATTGACTCCCGCCTCACCGAGCCCGCGGAAGCCGTGGCGGACGCGGCCCTGCGTTTAGAGGACACAGCGGAGTTTCTTCGACAGTACACAGACGGCATCGAATTTGACCCCGGGCGCATGGAGGAAATCGAAGCCCGCCTCGATACCATCAACAGGCTCAAGCGAAAGTACGGCGATTCCGTGGAAGAGATCCTCGAAACCCTGGCGGCGCTTGAAGACCAGCAGTCTGAGATTGAAGGCATTGAAGAGCAAATCTCCCAAACCGAATCCCGCCTGGCAGAGCTGCACCAGCGGCTGTCCGAGCTGACCCGGCGGTTATCGGAGAAACGAAAAACCGCGGCAGAAAATCTCGGCCGGCAAATGGATGCGCAGCTCAGGGCGTTGAAAATGGCCGACACCCGCTTCAGGGTCGATTTCCAGCCCGCCCCGGCTCAGGCCGAGACCCCGCAATGGCTGTGCGTGGACGGTTGCGCGGTATCTGAAAAAGGCGCAGAGCAGGCCAGATTCATGATCGCCCCCAACGTGGGCGAGGATTTAAAACCGCTTTCCAGGATCGCTTCCGGCGGCGAGCTGTCAAGAATCATCCTGGCCCTAAAGGCGCTGCTGGCTGATACGGAACCTGTTGAAACCATTGTTTTTGACGAGGTGGATGCAGGCGTCGGCGGAGAAGTCGCCGAGGTGGTCGGCCGGAAGCTGGCAGATCTGGCAGACCGCAACCAAGTGATCTGTATTACCCACCTGGCCCAGATCGCCCGCTTCGGCGACCATCACTACCGGATCACAAAGACGGTGGCCGACGGCCGCACCACCACCTGCATCCAGCCCCTTGACCCGTCAGACCGCATCGAGGAAACCGCCCGGATGATCAGCGGGCAGGCCATTACCGACACCACCCGGGCCCATGCCGCAGAAATGCTCAAATCCGGCCGCCGGGCCAGCGAGTCCTCCGGCTGAAATCACTCCGGCCCAAAATTGATGGTTTCGTAAAAATCTACCAATTAAACACTTGACGCTTTTTGAGCATTTGAAGTATATTTTGTTATTTTTCGTGTGGTCCCCTGATGCTGCAGACAGATTGCCGGCATCCATTTTCAGGCACAGACCCAAACACAAATGAATCCAGAAACAATCACGGGGTGGAAGCAATGACGGAATATGCAACCCTGACCATAAACGGTCAAACCATAGAACTGCCGATCATAGAGGGAACCGAGGGCGAACGGGCTGTGGACATCCGCCGGCTGCGTGCGGAAACCGGCTATATCAGCTTTGACCCGGGGTTTGCCAACACGGGCAGCTGCAAGAGCACCATCACCTACATGGACGGGGAAAAAGGGATACTGCGTTACCGGGGCATTCCAATCGAGGAACTGGCTGAGCATTCCTCGTTTGTGGAAACCTCCTATCTGCTGATAAACGGCGAACTGCCCACCCGCGACCAGCTAAACCGCACCAGTGTTCAGTTAAACGACCATTCCCTGGTCCACGAGGACATGCAGAACTTCTACCAGAACTTTCCCAGGGCCTCGCATCCCATGGGGATTTTGTCAGCCATGGTCAACGCCCTGAGAAGTTTTTATCCGGAGCTGCTGTATACCGATGAGGGATTCGAGGATACCTTTCTGCGGCTTTTGTCCAAGGTGCGCACCATGGCGGCCATGGCCCACAAGATCTCCCGGGGCCACAAGGTGGAATATCCCCGGCCGGATTACACCTATTGCGCCAATTTCCTGCACATGATGTTCAACACTCCGGTCAAGCCCTATATCGCAAGAAAAGAACTGGTCAAGGCCCTTAATGTTTTCTGGATTCTGCACGCAGACCATGAGCAGAACTGCTCCACCTCAGTGGTGCGAAGCGTGGGCAGCGCCCGGACCAATATCTATGCCTCGCTTTCAGCAGGGGTTTCCGCACTGTGGGGAGCGCTGCACGGCGGGGCCAACCAGGCCGTGATCCAAATGCTCACCGATATTCACGAGCAGGGGGTGTCGGTGAAAGACGTGGTCCGCCGGGCAAAGGACAAAAACGATCCCTTCCGGCTCATGGGATTCGGCCACCGGGTCTACAAGACATATGACCCCCGGGCCAGGATCCTGAAGAAATACGTCGATGAGGTGCTCGACAGGCTCAAGCTCCAGGACCCGCTGCTCAACATCGCCCTGGAACTCGAGGAAGTGGCGCTGAGCGACTCCTATTTTGTGGACTACAACCTGTATCCCAACGTGGATTTCTACAGCGGCATCCTGCTCAAGGCCATGCAGATTCCCACCAACATGTTCACGGTGATGTTTGCCATCGGCCGGCTGCCGGGCTGGATCGCCCAGTGGCAGGAAAACCTCATTGACCCGGAACAGCGCCTGACCCGGCCAAGACAGATCTATATCGGAAGCAACACCCGCCCCTACATCCCCATAGACGAGCGGCAAAAGGCATAAACATGCCTGCAGTCATCCGGCAGCAGATCAGCTGCCGGATGACCGCAGGGCCCGGCCGCTATTTTGAAATCTTTTCACAAAGCTGCACGTATTCATGCATGGCCCCAAGGGCCCGGGCCGCCCGGTTGGGTCCGGGAAGCACAGGGGCACCGGCTTCGTAGAGCTTGCGGATAAAATCGCTTTCAGCTGAATAATAGGAATAACCGATCCAGGGCTTGCCGGCATTGCGCATGGCATCGGCCAGCTGGCGGCTCTGATCACTGATAAACTGCGCGGCAACGGTTTTGGCCTCTTCCATGGACACGCCCATTGTTTCGGCCACCATCAGCACCATGCGCCGGGGCATCATCATGTATACCATCAGGGCATCCACATTGTTGTCTGCGATCAGCACGTTGGGAATGTCCACGAAATAATCCAGGTTCCGCTTGGTAAAGGTCAGGTCCACGGGATTGTTCATGCTGCCCGTGCTGGGAATGTATTCGGCCAGTTTCTCCCGGGTCTGATCTTCAATGGAAGGAAGTTCCAGGCCGTTTCTTGCGCATGCATCCGCGGCCACCGCACCCGGTCCGCCGGAATGGGTCTGGATGACCACCCGGTTGCCCCGGGGAAGGGCTGTTGTGCCCAGGCACCAGCAAATATCAAACATTTCCTCGATGGAATGGGCCCGGATCACCCCGCTTTGCCGGAACACCCCGTCATATACCCGGTCTGCACCGGCCAGGGCCCCGGTGTGCGACAGTCCGGCCCGGCCGCCGGCCTCGGTGCCGCCCACGTAATAAGCCACAACAGGCTTGTGCGGAACAATCTTTCTGGCCGCATCAATAAATTCCCGGCCCCGCCGGATGCTTTCGATATACAGGGCAATCACCCGGGTATCCGGGCATTTTGCCAGATACTCCAGGCAATCGACAATATCAACGCTGGCCTCGTTTCCCACGCTGAACCCGGTGGAAAACCCCAGGCTATAGCGGCCCAGATAATCAAACATCTGGGTGATGAAGCTGCCGCTCTGGGAGGCCATGCCGATAAATCCCGGGGAATGGTCGCAGGGCAGAAACGTGGCATTGAACTTGAAATGAGTGTTGACCGCCCCGATGCAGTTGGGCCCGAGAAAACGCATGTTGTGGCGGGCCGCGGCCTCGTTTAACTGCTTTTCCAGCGCCGCCCCCTCCGGGCCCACTTCCCTGAATCCGCCGGAAACCACAATGGCGTGGCCGATTCCTTTTTGCCCGCAGGCGTCCATTACCTCCGGCACCACCGGCGTGGGCAGCACAATGATGGCCAGATCCGGGGTTTCCGGAAGATCGAGCACAGACGAATACGCCTTGTGCCCCTGTACAGTCTCCTCCCTGGGGTGAACCGGATAGATGGCGCCATTATAACCCATCTGCTTGATCGAGGACAAAATCCCGGTGCCCATGGCGGTAGACTTGTTGGAAGCCCCGAAAATGGCAATGCTTCGGGGATTGGCGATCCGGTATAGCGGAGAATCCTCAATTCGGTCAATCATGGCTGCTTTCCTTTAACACCACCAGCGCGTCAACTGCCTTCAGACCGCCCTCGGGTGTGATAATCAATGGATTGATGTCAATTTCTGCGATATTTTCCTGTTCCAGTCCGATCCGGCCCAGGGCGCACAGATTTTTGGCCAGCTGATCCATGTCGGCTGCAGCCTCGCCCCGAAACGCATCAAAGACCTTTCCGGCGCGAAGCTCTGCTGCCATGTCCCTGGCTTCGGCCTCTTCAAACGGGGCGATCCGGAAGGCCGTGTCGTTGATCACCTCGGTGAGCACACCGCCCAAGCCCAGCATCACGCACGGGCCGAACTGGGGCTCCCTGTGCAGGCCCAGCACCAGCTCCCGCTTGCCGGACACCATTTCCTGGACCAGCACGGCTTCAAACCCGTCACCCAGTTTATTGGCAATGGCATCAAAAGCATCTGCCACACCCTGCTCGTCTGCGATGTTGACAAACACCACCCCGGATTCGGTCTTGTGCATGAGTTCGGCGCCCGAGCCCTTGACAACAACCGGAAACCCGATCTGCCGGGCGGCCTCAACGGCCGCGTCCCGGCCTGATGCCAGCTGCTCCCGTGTGACCGCAATGCCGTGGTCAGCGAGCAGCCGCTTTGCGTCATATTCGGAAAGGGCCCGCCGGCCTGCGGCCAGGGCCTGATCAATGATTTCCATGGCTCAAATTTCCTTGTCTTGTTTATGCGGGTTCATACAAAATCACCGGCTTTTGCTGTGCCCGCCGGATTCGCTTCTGTATTTCCAGATAACGCAGGTGGGAAATGGCCTCTCCTGTGGCAAACCATTTCTGGGCCACAGGGAAATCCGCCCAGCTTTTGGCGGTCAAATCCCATGTCATCTGCGAGGCCACTTCAAAGGCGTTTTGGGGGCCGGCCTTCTCCAGTATCTCCACCACCTCCTCCAGACGCCGGCCGTGATGGGCCTTTAACTCGTCAATACGCCCGGCAAACTGATCAAACAGATGCCTGTGACCCGGCAGGGCGCGGCTGACCTCAAGATCGCGCACCTTGTCAAGGCTGGCCAGATAATCGCCCAGGGGATCGTCCGTATCTGACCAGCACTGGATATTGGGGGTAATATTGTAGAGCACGTGGTCGCCTGCAATAAAAATCTTTTTCTCCGGCTCATACAAACAGGTATGCCCCTTTGTATGGCCCGGGGTCTGGATGCAGGTAAAAGCGTAATCGCCCACGGTGAGGGGCTGGCCGTCTTCAATCAGGTTCATAAACGGCATCCAGCCGGTGCCGTACTTAAAGCCCGGGTGCTGGTTCAGGGCGTTTCTCAGCTCCTGTTCGGGAAATCCGCTCTGGCCGCCATAGGCAATCATGGGCTCAAAGCCCTGCCAGTTTTCAATGAGTTCACTGTCTGGCCGGTTGAAATAAATCCGGGTATTTTCACCGGCAAGCTCGGGCACCAGCCCGAAATGATCCGCATGCAGATGGGTGATAAAAAGGTCAATGGAATCGACGGCAACGCCGATTTCATCCAGGCCCTCGAGCATGGCCCTTTTGCACACATCCCGGTTTAAACCGGTGTCAATGACAAGATTTCGATCCCCGCCTTTGATCACATACGAATTTAAATATTTCAGCGGGCTTTCGGGCAGCGGAATGTGAATGCGATAAAGCCCGGGATACAACTGCTCGGCCATTTGGGGTTTCCTTTTTTGGGGGTCCGGAAATAAAACGAACGCTCACTCGTTTTTTACAAAAATTCATTCTACTCCTTAAAAAATATTTTTCAAGCCCTAAGACAAGAGTCCCCCGGTTGACACACCAGGGATTTTGGATATAGTTATGTTTATTGCGCCATACCCTTAACCCATCAAAGGAAGCTGTTGACAATGCCCACTGATGAAGAAATTCTTGAATACCACAACAAGCCCAGGCCCGGCAAAATCGAGGTGGTGCCCACAAAACCCTGCATGTCCCAGGGCGATCTCTGCCTTGCCTATACACCGGGCGTGGCCCTGCCGTGCGTCAAAATCCAGAAAGACCCGGATTTGGCCTATGATTACACGGACAAGGCCAACCTTGTGGGCGTGATCACAAACGGCACCGCTGTACTGGGCCTGGGCAATATCGGGGCCCTTGCCGGAAAACCGGTCATGGAGGGCAAGGCGGTATTGTTTAAGCGCTTTGCCGACCTGGATGTATTTGATATCGAGATCAAAACCGAGGACCCGGACGAATTTATCCAGACCGTCCGGCTGCTGGAGCCCACATTCGGGGGCATAAACCTCGAGGACATCAAGGCCCCGGACTGTTTTTACATCGAAGACACCCTGCGCCGGGAGATGAACATTCCGGTTTTCCACGACGACCAGCACGGAACCGCCATTATTTCCGGGGCTGCGCTGATCAACGCCTGCCGCCTGACCGGCCGGGAGCCCGAAGATCTGAAAGTGGTGGTAAACGGCGCAGGTGCGGCCGCCATTGCCACGGCCCGGATGTATGTATCCCTGGGGGTGAAAAAGGAAAACATCATTTTCGTGGATTCCCGGGGTGTGATCTACCAGGGCCGCAAGCAGGGCATGAATCCCTACAAGGAGGAATTTGCCGCTGCCACGGACAAGCGCACCCTGGCTGATGCAGCCCGGGGCGCCGACGTTTTGCTGGGCCTTTCGGTGGAAGGGGCCTTTACAACAGATCTGCTGCGGCTGTTAAACAAAAACCCCATCATATTCGCCCTGGCCAATCCGGAGCCGGAAATCGGCTATTACGAAGCCAAAGAGGTCCGGCCGGATGCCATTATTGCCACGGGCAGATCCGACTATCCCAACCAGGTCAACAACGTGCTGGGATTTCCCTATATTTTCCGGGGCGCCCTGGATGTGCGCGCATCGGCCATCAACGAGGAAATGAAACTGGCCGCGGTCCACGCCCTGGCCAAACTGCCCCGGGAGGATGTGCCCGACTCGGTGATCCGGGCCTACGGGGGCACGGCTCTGACCTTCGGGCCCGACTATATCATCCCCAAGCCCCTGGATTCCAGGGTGCTTTTGAAAATCACCCCGGCCGTGGCCCGGGCCGCTGTTGAAACCGGGGTGGCGCGCACACAGATCAGCGATCCGGGCGCCTATATCCAGGCTTTGGAGGCCCGCCTGGGACCGGAACGCGAAATCATGCGCAAGATCATCACCCGGGCCCAGCAGAACCCCAAGCGGATCGTGCTGCCCGAAGGCGACCATCCCGTGATCTTAAGAGCTGCTCATCACGCTGCAAGCGAAGGCATCGTTCGGCCCATTCTGCTCGGCCGTCACGAGGAGATAAAGGACCTGGCCCGGAAGATCCATGTGCCTCTGGACGGCATTGAAATCATTGACCCGATGCAAAGCCCCCTGTTTGACGAGTATGTGGGCAAACTGCACCAAATGCGGGCGCGCAAGGGATGGGGACCGGCTGAAACCCGCCATCAGCTGAAAAACCGGTTCGTGTTCGGGGCCATGATGGTCCATGAAGGCATGGTCGACGGCCAGGTCCACGGCATCAGCCGGTCATATCCGGACGCCATCCGGCCGGTGCTCCAGGTGATCTCCCGGCGGCCCGGTGTCAGCAAGGTGTCCGGGGTTTATCTGATGGTCTTCCGGGACCGGATACTGATGTTTGCCGACGCCACGGTCAACATCAACCCCACATCCGAAGATCTTGCCGAAATCGCGCTGCTGACCGCGGAAATGGCCCGGTTTTTCGACATCAACCCCAGAATCGCCATGCTTTCGTTTTCCAACTTCGGCGACACCCGCCACCCGGATGCCCGGCGGGTGGAAAAAGCCGTGGAAATCGCCATGAAGCGGGACCCGTCGCTGACCATTGACGGCGAGATGCAGGCGGATACGGCAGTGGTATCCGAGGTCCTAAACCAGCACTACCCGTTCAACCGCCTGGGCGCGCCCGCCAATGTGCTCATATTCCCGGAGCTGGCATCCGGCAACATCGCCTACAAACTCATGCAGCGCCTGGGCGGGGCCAAGGCCGTGGGACCCCTTTTGATGGGCATCAGCAGGCCGTTTAACGTGGTCCAGCGCGATACAGACATGGAAAACGTGGTCAACGTCATGGCCATTACCGTGGCCCAGGCCCAGGAATTTGAGCGCAAGCAGCAGAAAAAAGCCTCGGTCTTCGCCCATGCCGACCCGGCCTAGACAGGTTGAAGTGGCCGTGGCCATGCCGGTATTCGGCACCTATACCTACCAGGTGCCGCCGGCCGCAGAAGGCCTGGTGGAAGCCGGCAAACGCGTGCTTGTGCCCTTTGGCTCCCGCCGGATCACGGGCTATGTGCTGGGAGATGACAGCCGGGATACCGCGGATAACCTAAAGCCCATAGACGATGTCATAGATGACGACACCCCGCTGTTTCCGGCTGAAATGATCCCGTTTTTCCGCTGGATTGCCGACTATTACATCCATCCCATCGGCGAGGTCATCTCAGACGCCCTGCCCGGGGGCATCAACCCATCGGAATACGCGGTTTTTTCGCCCACTGCACAGGGCCGCCGGGCCCTGGAACAAAACACCCTGGCCGATTGCGAGCACAAAGTCCTGGCCCGGCTTACTGAAAAAGCCTGCAGATGGGCGGCACTTTGCAAAAACACCGGTGAAGACATTCCCCGCAGCCTTTTGGAAAAAATGCGCCGGCAGGGATTGATTGAAAAACAGCACCAGCTCCAGCGGCAGGCCGTGCGCACCAAGACCGAGCGCTGTGCCGCCCTGGCCGATACATGTGCGGATGAATCGGGCCTGTCTGAACCCAAAGTCAAAATTATCGGCCATCTGCGCGCCCACGGCCAAACCCCGGTGGCCGCCCTGAAAAAAATCGTCCCAACGGCTGCCGCACATGTGCGCGACCTGGCCAAAAAGAAAATTGTCTGCATTGTGGAGCAGGAGGTTTACCGCGACCCGTTTGGCGATCCCGTGACCCCGGACACCCCGCCCCGGCTCACCGGCGAACAGCAGCGGGTGGTGCGGGAAGCGGCAGAGGCCGTTACATCCGGATTCTGCACCTATCTGTTGGCGGGCGTGACCGGATCAGGCAAAACCGAGGTCTACATGCACATTGCCGCCCATGCCCTGGAGCACAACCGCACAGCCCTGGTCCTGGTACCGGAAATCGCCCTGATCTCGGAGATCGAACGCCGGTTCCGGGCCCGGTTCGGCGCCCGGGTGGCGGTGCTGCACTCCGGGCTGTCGGCAGGCGAGCGCTTTGACCAGTGGATGCGCATTGCCAGGGGCGAGGCACCGGTGGTCATCGGCGCCCGCTCTGCGGTGTTTGCCCCCTTGACCCGACCCGGTGTCATTATCGTGGACGAAGAGCACGACACCTCCTATAAGCAGGAAGGCCGGCTGCACTACAACGCCCGGGACATGGCCGTGGTCCGGGCCAAGCTGGCGGACGGGGCTGTGGTGCTCGGATCGGCCACCCCCTCGGTGCAGTCGGTGTATAACGTGGCCGCCGGAAAATTCCGCGAACTCAACCTCACCCGGCGCATCCACCGCCAGGCCATGCCCGGGGTGGCGGTGGTGGATCTCCGGCAGCACAGGGGACTAAAAGGCGCACGCCGGTTTATCACCCCGCCCCTGGAAGAGGAAATCCGGGCCACCCTTGGCCGGGGCGAGCAGGTGCTCCTGTTTTTAAACCGCCGGGGCTTTGCCAGCTACCCGGTGTGCGCCCAGTGCGGCGAGGCCCTGAAATGCCGGCACTGTGATATCACCCTGACGCTTCACAAAAAAGCCAACATCTACAAATGCCACATGTGCGGCTATTTCCGGGCCGCCATTGCCAAGTGCGACACCTGCGGCTCGGCTTCGATCAAACAGCTGGGCACGGGCACGGAAAAGCTTGAGGACGCGGTGGCCGCCCTTTTTCCGGAAGCCCGGGTGGCGCGCATGGACAAGGATACCATCAACCGCAGGGGCGCTTTGCTCAAAATCCTCAAGGAACTGCGTGAACAGAAAATCGATATTCTGGTGGGCACCCAGATGGTGGCCAAGGGCCATGATTTTCCCAACATCACCCTGGTGGGCATCATCTGTGCGGATCTTTCCCTGTCGTTTCCGGATTTCCGGGCCGGGGAGATGACCTTCCAGGTCCTGGCCCAGGTGGCCGGCCGGGCCGGCCGGGGCACGGCCCCGGGAAAAGTGGTGCTCCAGACCTACAGTCCGGATCATTTTGCCATCGAGGCCGCCCGGGCCCAGGATTTCATGTCCTTTTACAACCGGGAGATCAAATTCAGAAAATCCCTCCAATACCCGCCCTTTGCCCGCATGACCCAGCTCAAAATCTCCGGACGGGACAAAGCCAAAACCCGGCAGCAGGCAGAAGACCTCGGCCGCATGTGCCAGCAGATTCAAAACAGCGGTGATCCGAACTTAAAACAGGTCCAGGTCCTCGGCCCCATTGAGGCCCCGGTCACCCGCATTGCCGGCCGCTACCGCTGGCAGATCCTGCTAAAGGCCCCGGAAGCCGGCCCTGTCCGGAAAATGCTAAACCTTTTGCGCACCCAGAACCCTTCGGCCTTCCCTGGCCGCGACGTTCACACCGCCATTGACGTGGATCCCTTTTTCATGATGTAGGCCCGCCGGGCCCGCCCCACAACCGGCAAAGAAAAAATCGCCTGCCCCATTAAACATCTGCCCAAACGCACCGAAAGGTAAAAACAGAACCGGTGACGGGTTGGAAAAATTCCCGATTCCCGACAGCGCGTTTTTGCATGAACAACATTGTTGTTTAAAAACAATGTTTACAATGACACACAGGAGGCAGCAATGAGATCCATCCGGCAAATGAGTCTGAATGCCAAAATTATCGCCATATCCGTGATTCCCGTGCTTGTGGTGGCCCTTGTTTTATGGGTTGTCAGCAGCCGGTCCCTGGAAAAAAGCATTTACACTGAAAAAAAAGAAAAAACCGGAGAACTGGCGGAAGTCGGTCTTTCGGTCTTAAAAAACTTTCATGAAAAGCAGCAGTCCGGAGAAATGTCGCGACAGGAGGCCCAGGAGCACGCAAAGGAGACCGTGCGCACCATCCGCTACGGCCCGAAAATGAAGGATTACTTTTGGATCCAGGATTTCAGCCCGCGCATTGTCATGCATCCGTTCAGCCCGGACCTGGAAGGAAAGAATGTTTCTGATATCACGGATCCTGACGGGCGCAACCTTTTTGTAGAATTCGCAAAAATGGCAAAACAGGAAGGCGCCGGCCATGTGCCCTACAAATGGCAGTATTATGACAACGAAGGGCAAATCGAGCCGAAATTGTCCTATGTGGCGGAATTCAAACCCTGGGGCTGGATCATCGGCACGGGCGTCTACGTTGAAAGCATTCAAAAAGACATAGCGGCCCAGACAAGGCTGCTGATGCTGATTTCCCTGGCCCTTGCCGGCATATCCATTGCAGTTGCCTTTTTCTTCAGCCGCCGGACCAGCCGGACGCTGGCCGGAATCGTCGAAGGCCTGGGCAAAAGCTCCGAGCAGGTGGCCTCTGCCTCCGGCCAGATTGCCTCATCGAGCCAGTCCCAGGCTGAAGGCTCAAGCGAGCAGGCTTCAAGCCTGGAGCAGACCTCGGCATCCCTGGAGCAGATCGCCGCACAGACCCGGCAGAATGCAGACAATGCTGAAATGGCCGACGGGGCGGTCAAGGAGACGGCATCTGCGGTTGACTCCGGCGTTGCCTCCATGCAGCGAATGAACACGGCCATAAACGAAATAAAAGAGTCTTCCAATGAGACGTCTAAAATCATCAAAACCATTGACGACATCGCATTTCAGACCAATCTGCTGGCATTAAACGCCGCTGTTGAGGCCGCCAGGGCCGGGGAAGCCGGCAAGGGCTTTGCCGTGGTGGCCGAAGAGGTCAGAAACCTGGCCCAGCGAAGTGCCGAGGCGGCCAGCAACACCTCCCGGCTCATTGAGCAGTCCCAGCAGAACGCAGGCAACGGCGTGAACGTGGCAGAAGAAGTGGCCGCCCAGCTCAATTCCATCAAGGAAAGCTCCGGCAAGGTCAACACCCTCATCGGCGAGATTGCCGCAGCATCAAAGGAGCAGTCCCAGGGCATCGAGCAGGTCAACACCGGGGTTTCGGAAATGGACAAGGTGGTTCAGCAAAACGCGGCCAATTCCGAGGAGTCGGCCAGCGCGGCCCAAGAGCTTTCCTCCCAGGCCGCGGAACTCGAGCAGATGGTGGCCCAACTGCAGGCCGTGGTGGGCGGCAAAAGCACCCGATGATTTGGGTTTAGCGCACCAGCCCCGGGCGCATACGGTCTTCAAGGGATTTGCGCCAGGCTTCAAGCCCGGCCGTATCGGTTGTGCGCGGAATCTGCGGGAGCATGTCGCCAAAGCGGATCCGCACCCGGGACAACGGTTTGGGCACAAAAAACCGGTCCCAGGAGTTAAAGCTCCATTTGGCGTCAGCTTCCACATACACTGGCACCAGCCGCGCCCCGCTGTCCATGGCGATTTTGACGGCCCCGTTTTTCACCACTCCGGCCGGGCCCCTGGGGCCGTCTAAAATATGGGCCCCGAGCCGGTTTTCCTGCAAATGCCGGATCATCCGGGACATGGCCGTGCGCCCGCCCCTGGAAGAAGAGCCGCGCACCGTGTGCCATCCCGTGTAATTGGCCACCGCTGCAATCATCTCCCCGTCCCGGCTTCGGCTGATCATCAGCCCGGGCCGGTATTTCGCATAGGCTTTAAAGGGCCGGATCAGGGAGAAAAACTGCTGGTGCCAGACGCAGAGCAGCACCTTCCCCCCGGCCTCAACATGCTGCTGCCAGGGCGCCTCATTGACCACCCGCATCCGGAAACCGGCCGAATATATCCGGATAAACCGGTAGACCAGGTATGCAAAGCGTTTTGAGTAAAGCAGTTTTTTGGTATTTATGCCCATATCCGTTCCTTCCCGATGCCTCTGCAGGCCTGCATGGTTTCTGCCGCAATTTTTGCTTTCATTTTCCGACCATACCCGCTTTTGCCCAAACCGTCAAGGGTTGTGCCGGCTCTGGTCACTTCCCGACGGGCGGCATCCTGCATCGGCTTTGGCTCAAAAAAGGAAGAAATCATTTCCAATCTATTGCATTGTGGCATCATTGCCGGTAAACTTGTTTCATGTTTCGGTTTTAAAAAATTGATATGCTTGTAAAAGATCTTTTTTACAGGCAATTTTAAGTGATTAAGTGTTAAATATTAAATAAAATCAAAATGTTATTTGACAAATATACCAGTTTTAGAACTTCTAATAACATCAAAAAAGTTGCCGTTAGTGCTTGGTTCTATAATTTTCGCATGATGCCGACCCGGTGGCGGATTGCTCCCTGCTGACCGCTTGCGCGCTCAATGCGACTCGCAAACCACCCCCGGGCCGGCATCATGGCCGACTGTGTGCAAAGTTTCACACCAAGGGAGTGGGAAGGAACACATCCAAGTCTTAAAAGAGTCGTTTTCATGCCCGGTCCCGTGGGCTGGCCCGGCAAGAACCCTTCCAAGGATGTCCAGGGGCGGGGTCGGTTTTTGAAGGGACATTGATCGTTTTTGCGTAAAGATTCCAAATCGTTTGAGGAAGGCAGGGCGAGTTTGTCAATTTTAAGCAAAGGTATTTGATCAATCCGCAAAAACGATCAGGAGCGAAAAAGCCGGCGCCGACCGCAGGACATCCTTCCTGACAAACAGCGGACGCGGTAAAAAGCTTTTTACGGTGCCATCAAGATTTATACGAGAAAAACAGGTTTCTGATGACCGCTTCCAGGCTGCAAAAAATATTATCCATTCTCCATAAGAACTTGTCCGAACAAAGGGTACGGCATGCACTTATCGGGGCAATGGCATTGTCATTGTACGGAATCCCCCGGTATACCGCAGATATCGATCTGCTGGCTGAACAAAAAAACCGAAACACCATCAAAACCTTGATGAGCACCCTTGGGTTTGAATGCTTCCAAGATACAGAGGCTTTTGCCCAGTTTGATTCAGAAATGGGGGTGTACGGCAAAGTCGATTTCATGTTTGTCCACACACCTGAAGGTGCAGAAATACTTGAAAGCGCGGTTATTGTCGAAGATGAATATCTAGGCCCAATGCCGGTGATTCAGCCGACCGATTATGCTGTTTTAAAACTCATGGCCATTGCCAATCAACCGGACCGAAAATATCAGGATATAGCTGATTTGCAAGCCCTTCTGAAGGCGGGTGCAGCTGGGTTCATCTCCTCTGTTTTTCATCCTGTTGACACGACCCGTCTGCTGCGGTTTGCAAAACGCTTTGGCGTAGTTGAGGAGCTAAACCCTTTATTGCCTTTTGCCAGGGGTGAAAAATGAATTCCGACAAACAACCGACAATGTATTGCAGCATTGCCAACCATAAAAGAATCAAAACCGATCGGGCCATGATTATGGAAATGATCGAGGCTTCCATGGAAAAAGCCCGGGAAAAAGGCCCGCATCCCTTGACCCCCGGATGCAATTGTATGACCTGCGTTATTGCAAAAAAGCGCATCCTGTATCCCGGCTCCGGCCCCTGGCCCCACCGGCTGTGACATTGCCATAAAAACAAAGAAATAAACACAATGGTATTTGACCGCCTGCTGAAATCCGGCCCGTCTTGTCACGGCCAATCATAACCAAAAGGAGAGAAACCCATGGGAAAATGGCATAAAACCGGATGTGTGCTGTGCGCCCAGAACTGCGGGCTGGAACTGCAGGTGGAAAACGGCCGCATCGTGCGGGCCCGGCCGGACAAGGACAACCCCCGCAGCCGGGGTTATGTGTGCCGCAAAGGCCTGAATATCGCCTATCACCAGTATCCCAAAGACCGCGTCACCGAGCCCCTGAAAAAGGTCAACAACCGGTTCGAGCCTGTCACCTGGGACCGGGCCGTGGGCGAAATCGCCGAAAAAATGCAGACCATTGCCGAAAAACACGGCCCGCAAAGCCTTGCCTACATGGGCGGAAGCGCCCAGGGCGGTCACATGGAGGCCACCTTCGGCCTTACCTGGCTGCGGGCCATGGGCTCGCAGTATTATTATTCATCCGCCGGCCAGGAATTTTCAGACGCATGGTGGCTTTTTGGCCGGATACTGGGCAAGCAGTACAACCTGGCCATCCCGGATGAGCATGCAACCGAGATGCTCGTGGCCTGGGGCTGGAACGGCATGGAAAGCCACCAAATGCCCCGGGCCAGAAAAACCCTCACGGAAATCTCCCGGGATCCGGATAAAATCCTTGTGGCCGTGGATCCCCGCAAAAGCGAAACCGCTGCTGCCGCAAACATCCATCTGCCGGTGCGGCCCGGGACCGATGCCCTGCTGCTAAAAGCCATGATCGCCATTATCGTAAGCAATGGCTGGGAAAAATCCGATTATATCCAAAATCACGTGGAGGGCTGGAACCGGATTCGGCCCTGGTTTGAAGATTTTGATGACAAAGCAGCCATTTCCGCCTGTGAACTGGAATTTGAGCCGGTTTACGAGCTGTGCCGCCTCATGGTATCGAAAAAATGGTGCGTGCACCCGGACCTGGGACTTTACATGGGCCGGAAAAACGTTTTGAGCCTTTATTTTCTCATGATCCTGGAAGCAGTGTGCGGCAATTTCATGGTCCGGGGCGGAAACGTCATTCCCGGATTTATCGTACCCATGGGATTTCATGCAGATGAAAGAAACCCCAAAACCTGGCGCACGGCCGCAACCCACATGCCGCCTGCGGCCGCCGGCTCCTTTCCCCCGGCAGTGATGCCCGAGGAAATCCTCTCCGGACAGGCCGACCGGCTTCGGGCCGTGTATGTCAGCGCGGTCAACCCCCTGCGCTCCTATCCCGACACCCGGGCCTATGAAAAAGCCTTTTCCAGCCTGGACCTGCTGGTGGTAAACGACATTGTCATGAGCGAAACCGCCCGGTTTGCCCATTATGTGCTGCCCTGCCGGAGTTTTTACGAATCCTGGGACACCTCCTTTTTCCCCAACACCTTCCCTGAAGTGTTTTTGCAGGTGCGCCGGCCGGTGGTCCAGCCCCCGGGATCATGCCTGGAGTCCTCCCAGATCACCACCATGATCGCCGACCGGATGGGCCTGATTCCCCAAATCCCGGATTCCCTCTACCAGGCCGCCGCAGGTTCCCGGCTGGACTTCGGCGCCCGGCTCATGGAGTGGGCGGGCAAAGAACCCGCGGCCATGGCCGCCATGCCCTTTGTGCTGGCCAAAACCCTGGGCCGCCAGTGGGATTCCGCGGCCCTGGCCGCCATCTGGGGACTTTTGATGACCGCGCCCAAAGCATTCCGGAAAAACGCAGCACGGGCGGGATTTGAACCCGGACCGGATCAGGGGGACCGGATTTTTCAGGCGCTGCTCGACCACCCCGAGGGTTTATGGGCGGGGATCGCAGACCCGGATGAAAACATGGACATGCTCAAAACCCAATCCGGAAAACTCGAAATTTTTGTGCCTGAGCTGGAAGATCCGGCAAAGACCCTGGCACCTGAAGCGGAAAAAGCAGAACTCCGCATGCCGCCGGACTTCCCCCTGATCCTGCATGCGGGCCGGCATTTTGACTGCAACGCCAACACCCTCATGCGAAATCCCGAATGGAACAAAAGCAAACGCGACTGCACCGTGGCAGTGCATCCCGATGATGCCGAAGCACTGGGACTGGAAGACGGCCGGCAGGTGGAAATCACCACAGCAGCGGGCTCGGTTCGGGGGCCATTGCAGATCAGCAAACAGGTACGGCCGGGCATGGTGATCATCCCCCACGGTTTCGGCCTCCAATACGGGGATGAGACCCATGGCATCAACGTCAACGCGCTGACGCAAAACACCCACCGCAGCGACCTGGGCACCCCGATCCACAGGTTTGTGCCCTGCAGACTGACTGCGGTTTAATGATGACAAGGAAAAATCATGTCGCTTGTATCCCTTGTTGAGTGCAGCAGTTACGAAAAAGAGGCAATCCGGGGGGCCATTGAGGACAGCCTTTCTTTGATCCGGTTTTCACCCGCGGATTTCAAGGGCTCCCGGGTGGCTGTAAAGCCCAACCTGCTCACCGTGGCAGACGATGACAGCGGAGTGATCACCCATCCGGAATTTTTCCGGGCCGCGGTGAAAATTGTCAAAGACAACGGCGGCACCCCGGTATTGGTGGAGTCACCGGCCGTGCATTCCCTGGACCGTGTGGTCAGGAAAACCGGCTACGGAGAAGTGCTCGAACAGGAAGGGATTTTGACCGCGGATCCTTCAGATGTAGAGACCCTGCATTTTGACGGCGCCCGGCGATATCCCCACATTGATATCGCCAGGGCCTATTTTGACGCGGATTTGATCCTGTGCCTGCCCAAATTCAAAACCCACGGCATCACCGGCATTACCGGCGCGGTCAAGCTGTTGTTCGGGGCCATGGCCGGCATGGAAAAATCCAAGATGCACCTGCGCCTGCCCCGGCATTCGGATTTTGCCGATTTTCTGCTCGATCTTTACGGTGCCATGAATTTTGGATTTGTTCCGCCCAAACCCCTGGTTCACGTCATGGACGCGGTCTGCGCCCTGGAAGGCGAGGGCCCGGGCCGGGGCGGCCGACCCAGGCAGCTAAACACGGTGCTTGCCGGCACAGACGGCATTGCCGTGGACTATGCGGCTACCCAAGTGGCGGGCATGGATTTCAGAAACATCCCCACCATTGTCAACGGTTTTGACAGGGGCTGGGGCGCAAAATCGGCCAAAGACATTGACCTTGTGGGCGAACCCCCGGAAAACCTGCAGGTTGCCGACTTTGTGCCGGCAACCGGGGACTCGCTGTTTTCAAACGCATTTCGATGGCCGTTAAACACCCGCACCTTTAAAAACCTGTGCGTAGAGCGGCCCGTGCCAAGTGCGGATTTATGCACCGGCTGCCTTGAGTGCATAAAAATCTGCCCGGCCGGCGCCATCAGGCCGCCCCAAAGGAAAAAGGCCGTTCCCGCCTACGATTACGGCGCCTGTATCCGCTGCTACTGCTGCGTGGAAATCTGTCCGGAAGGGGCCCTGGAAAAGAAGCCGGGCCGGCTTCAGTGGATGTTTGACCGAATGGGCAGGTGATTCCGGACCTATGGTGCTTATGCCACCACCTGCACCTGACTTTTCCCCCTGCCCAAAACCTATACAAGCCCGGATACGTCCCTGTCTGCGCCCTGCACGAGCCATTGCGCCAGGACCATCCCGATCATGGCAAGGCATTCCATGTCCAGATACTGCGCTGCACGCCGCTCAAACAGCAGGGTGGTGTCTGCGGGAAAATCCTCGTCCGCGTCATTGTATAAAAGGAAGACCGGCACTTGCGGCAGCGCCTGAAACCGACAGGACAAATCACAGGAAATCCCCGAATCCCAGGATTGTCCCCCCAGGCGTGTGCAGGCATTTTCAAGGGCGCTGATCCGCCCGGAAAACGCCCTGGATATGGGTTTTTCAGCCGTATTGCCAAATCCTGTCACATAGGGCGCGGCATCCCTGAAATCCTTATATGTCACAAGATCACTCTCCGTGCCCGGATCTTTCGGGCAGAGCAGCAGATATTTGCACAAAATCACGCTCACCGCGTGAGACGGGGCATTTCCCCGGGGATCGGCGATCCTGTCAGGGGAAATGGTATAGATTCCGCCGAAAAAGGGCACTTCGACGGCATTGTCTGCCACCCGCACGCCCAGAATTTCCGTCTTGCCGGTCAAATCCAGGGCATCCACCGCTGCAAGATAATCGTTTAAAATTTTACCAAAAATGGGGGCTTCTGAGGCCATGTCACCTTCCTGTATTTTCCTGAATTGTTTCTGCAGCCCGGCTCAGACAGTATGCCGCGCCATGGTCTTTGCGCGTATCTTCAGCTCCGCGGGTATCATTTGGCCTTTGCCTGATCCTGTTCCATTCTTGTCCCGTAAACCGCGTAATATGTCACCGGCACCACCAGAAGGGTAAACAGGGTGGAGGCAAAAAGCCCGAAGATCAGGGCCCAGGCCTGCCCGGAAAATATCGGGTCAAGGGTGATGGGCCAGGCGCCCAGCGCCGTTGTGGCGGCTGTCAGGACAATCGGGCGCATGCGTATGGCTCCGCTGGTGAGTATGGCCTCTTTCACGGCCATTCCTTCTGACAGGGAATCGCGAATAAATTCAATGAGCACCACCGAGTTGCGGATAACAATGCCGCCCAGGGCGATCATGCCGATCATGCTTGTGGCGGTAAAAAACACCAGGTCCTTGTATCCGCCCACCTCGCCGCCGGCCACCAGGTTCAGCAGCCAGAACCCGGGCATAATCCCGATCAGGGTCAGGGGAATGGCCATCATGATCAGCACGGGCATGAGAAAGGAATTGGTCTGAAGGATCATGAGGATGTAGATGCCGATCAGGGCGGCGGCAAAGGCAATTCCCAGGTCCCGGAACACCCGGAGCGTGATTTTCCATTCCCCCTCACCGGCCCACTCCGCACGGATGCCTTCGGGAAGGGGATTTTCGGCAAGCTTTGACTGCATGGCAATAATGGCTTCCGCGGGTGCACGGCCGGCCATTTCAGCGGTCACGTAGACCACGGGTTCAAGATTCTTGTGATAGATGGTCTGCTCGTTTGGTATCCGGCGCACCTCCACGAGTTCGCCAAGGGGCACCATGCGCCCGTCCGAGGCAACCATGGGAATCCGCTTTAACCCGGATATGCTGCTGCGCTGAGCCCGGGGCAGAACCATTTTCACGTGCAGGGCCTGGCGCTCCTGGTCTTGATGCACACGTGCCGGCCTGGCCCCGTGGACAGCCATGCGAAGGGTCTCGATGACAGCCCCGGCAGACACCCCGTGCAAGGCCGCCTTTTCCCGGTCCAGCACAAAATCGTAGCGGTCGTGGGCCGATTCGGTCATATCGTCGATATCCACCAGGGAAGGCTCCCCGGCCATGAGCTGCTTGACGGGTTCGGCCGCGGCGATCAGCTCTTCATAGGACTTATCCGGGCTTCCGTACAGCTCGGCCACAATGGTGGCCAGAACAGGAGGGCCCGGAGGCACTTCCACCAGCTTCATGGCGGCACCGTTTTTTTCAGCAATCTCCATGAGGTCTTTTCGCAGGCGCAGGACAATGCCATGGCTTTGCATCTCACGCTGCCCCTTCAGGGCCAGGTCCACGCGGATATCGGCCTGGTGGGGCTGGCTGCGCAGATAGTAATGCCGGACCATGGCATTGAAATCCATGGGCGAATGGGTTCCCACGTAAGCGGTGTAATGGGTGACCTCGGAAACGCCGCGCAGGTATTTTTCAAAATCGCGCACCGCCGCGTCCGTGGCTTCCAGGGGGGTTCCCTCGGGCATGTCAATGACGATCTGGAATTCGTTTTTGTTGTCAAAAGGCAGCATTTTGAGCGGAACCATGCGAAAAAGCACCAAAAGCATGGACAATACCAGCAGGACAATGATTGTGATCAAAAGCAGCCATCGCCGGATGCGGGATTCAAGAAACGGGGCGGCAATCCGCCTGTAAACCCTGAAAATCCAATCCGGAGTGCCCTGCGGCACGTCCCCGGGCTCTTTTAAAGCCGCCGGGTCCCGGGGGCCTGCGGCCGAATGGTTGCGCAAAAGCAGGTAAGTCATCCAGGGCACCACAGTCAGGGCCGCCAGGGTGGAAAAAATAACCGTCAGGGGAACGTTGACAGACATGGGCGCCATGTAGGGGCCCATCATCCCGGTGATGAAAAAAAGCGGCGCAAAGGAAATGATAATGGCCACAGTCGATATGAGCACCGGGGGCAACACTTCCTGGACGGCAAACAGCGTGGCCTTAAACGGGTCCCGTTTTCCCATGAAAATGTGGCGCTGGATGTTGTCCACATTGGTGATCGGGTCATCAACCACCAGGCCAAGGGACAAAATCAGGGCAAAAAGGGTCACCCGGTTGATGGTATAGCCGAACATATAATTGCAAAACAGGGCCAGACTGAAGCTTATGGGAACGGCCAGGGCCACGACCATCGCTTCGCGCCGGCCCAGGGCAAGGGCGAGCAGCACCACAACCGTGGCAACCGCGAAAAACAGGGAGCTGAGCAGGCTGTTGACTTTTTCCTGGGCGGTGTACCCGTAGTCCCGGGTGACCTCAACCCGGACGTCATCCGGGATAACGCTTTTTTTGAGCCGGTCGAGCTCCGCCAGGATGCTTTGGGAGACATCAACGGCATTGGTCCCCTCCTTTTTGGCAAGGGCCAGGGTCACTGCCGGGCTGGTCAGGGGACGATCCTGGTGATCGTGGGCTTTTCTGTGTCGATGGGAATATCCGATGCGCGTGTAGCTCGATACTTCTGCCGGGCCGTCGGTTATACTGGCAATATTTCTCAGGTAAACCGGCCGCCCCTCGTGCACCCCGACCACCAGGTCCCGCACCTCCCCGGCGGAACGGAGAAAAGAGCTGGCTGTTACGGTAAAATTCCGGTTATGCCGGTCTATATCGCCTGCCGCAATCGCCGCATCCGCACCCTGAAGCGCCCGGCTGACCGCCATCAGAGAAACATTGTACCCGTTCATTCTCCCCGGAAGCAGCTCCACCCGGATCTCTCTCTGCCGGCCGCCGACGATGTCGGTTCTGGAAATGTTTTCCAGCTTTGAAAGCCGCCAGAGAACCTCCTCGCCGATGCGCCGCAGCTCGTGATCATCATAGCGATCCGAATGCAGACAGAGATTGACCATGGGCACATCGTCGATCTCCACAGGCTTAATGGTCCACCCCTTGACAATGGGCGGCACCCGGTCGCTGTGCATGGTGATCTGATCATGGAGCTTTACCAGCGATTCCACCGAGTCCTCGCCCACGTGGAACCGGACCGTGACAATGGCCATGCCCCGGCGGGAAATGGAATAAACGTATTCCACCCCGTCGATCTGCCAGAGCAGCTGTTCCAGGGGGGTGGCCACCAGCTTTTCGACTTCCCCGGGGCCTGCGCCCGGGGCCTGGACATAAATATCAGCCAGGGGCACCACGATCTGGGGGTCTTCTTCACGCGGAGTGAGCATTATGGCGGCCGCACCCAGGCAAAGGGCGATCACCAGGACGATGACAGCCGGGGTGCCGGAAAGAAACGGCCTGACAAGGCCCGGTATCAGTCCGGAAGGTTCCTGCCGGTTATCGGCCATTGTTTCCCGACTCCTCTATGAGCAGGCTTTCATTGCCGCTCAGCCCGGAAAGCACCTCCACCCGGTCGCCATGAAGTTTTCCGGTTTTGATGTAGCGCCGCTGACAGCCGTCTTTGGTTTTTACCGTAACCAGCTCCAGCTGCCCGACCCGGCGCACGGCATTTTGGGGAATCAGAATCACTGAGATGTCCATGTACGGGATCAGCAATTTGCCGTACATGCCGGGACGGGCGTCCCAAAGTTCCGGCAGGTCCGCCTTGACCGGAAACGTCCGGGTCCGGGGATCAACAGCGGGAACCACTTCGGCAATAACCGCCTCCACTGTCCTGTCAAGGCCGGGCAGCCGGACGCTGCGCTCGTCTCCGGGCCGGACCGTGTTCATCAGACCTTCGCGCACATTGGCTTCAAGCTGCAGTCCCCCTTCCACATGCAGAACAAGCACGGGCTTTCCCGGGGCCGCCATGTCTCCGGGGTCAACCAGGCGCTTTAAGATGCGGCCGTCTGCCGGTGCGCGGATCTCGGTGTAGCCCAGGGCAATTTCAGCCTCATGGACCATTTCCCTGGCCAGTTTCACCCCGGATTTTGCACCGGAAAGGGCTTTGCGGGAGCGCTCCAGAGCCGCTTTTGCCCGGAGAAATCCCGCCCGCGATTCTTCCATGTCCTGTTCTGTGGCAGCCCCGGATTTGTAAAATTTTTTTATCCGGTTGTAATCCGACTCTGCCCGGGCAAAAGCGGCCTGTGCTGAATTCACCGCCTGGGCAGCCTCCCCGCGCCGGGAAATGGCCGTCTGCAGCTGCTGTCTGGCCTGGGAGAGCCGGGAGTCAAGCCGGTCATCGTCTATTCTGACCAGCAGATCCCCTTTTTTCACCACATCACCGGCCTGCACCCGCACCGCCATTACCGGACCCGTCACCCGGGGTTCGATTTGGGCCTGGTTTTTGGAAACCACCGTGCCCACGGCCTCGTACCATTCGGTCACGGTGGTGAGCTCAGCCCGGACGACGGTACCGTCCGGACAGGCGGCGGCTTTTTCCGGGGCGGTTTTGCCGGGGGCGATCTTATCCCCGGAAAAAAGCCAGATCAGCAGGATCACCCCTACCGCTGCTGCCAGACCTGCGCCGATACTCATGTAAATGTGTTTTTTCTTCATCGCGGCTGCATCTGCAAAAAAGGTTTTCTTTCCTGGCTGGCCCATAAGCCCATGGCCCGGGCCGCCTCCGCCCTTGCCTTGATCTTGTCATACCTGGCCGCAGTGGCCCGGATCCGGGCCCGGCGACGGTCGAGCTCGGCCTCCAGATATCGGGTGATGGTCACCGCACCGCCCTGGTAATGCTCCCGGACAAGACGGAATGATTCCTGCGCGCTTTGCGCGCTTTGCTTTGCCGCCTCGTGGCGGGCTGCGGCATCCTCAATATTGAAATAAGCGCGCCTGACATCGTGCTGCACTTCAAGCAGGGTTTTTCTGTCTGCGGCAAGAAGCTCATTTATCCGGGCCCTTGCCCTGGAAATCCGGGCCGGGCGGGAAAACCCGGTAAACAGATCCCAGTTGAGCACGACAGCTGCGGTCCAGTTTTCCCGGTCCAGGTCATATTCCATGTTTGGATCATCCACATAATAACTGGCCATCAAATCAAGGCTGGGCAGGTAAGACGCTCTTGCAGCCGCCAGTGCATATCTGGATTTCACCACTTGCTGACGAATCCGGGCCAGTTCGGGCCGGCTTTGCAGGGCCTGTTGAAAGCCGGCTGCATAGGATGCCGGCAGCTCCGGGATACCGGCATCCGCACCCGCAAAGACATTATCGTCGCCTGTGAGCGCGGAAGCTTCCAGCCCCATGAGATTGGCCAGGGCGGCGGCGGTGAGTTTGCACCGGTTCCGGCCGGTTATGAGCTGCTCCCGGGCCCGGGACAGCCGGGCCTGCAAGGACAGAATATCGGATTTGAGCACGGCTCCGCCCTCATAGCGGACCTGCATGCTCTGGAGCTGCCTGGCTACGGTGTCCACCGATTGCCGGGCAATCCGGACAAAATCCCGTGCCGCCAAAACATTATAAAACGCGCGAATCACTTCTGCCACAAGGTTGTTTTGCACCTCTGCCCGGCCAAGCTGTGAAATGTCCACATCAATGCGGGCCATCTGGAGCTCCAGGTAGTCGCTGCCGCCGTTAAACAGATTCATCTGTGCCTTGAGCCCGGATTCAAAATTTTCAAACCAGCCCGGGTCATTGAAATTTGCATCAGGCGGCAGCATGCGCTGATCGATCTTTTAAAAAAAATAGGCGGACGGGGCATCGCCCTGCATGTATTCGGTGTAAAGGGAAGCTTTGGGCCAGAACGCGGTTTCTGCCAGCGAGAGCATGGCCCGGCTCTGCTCGGTTCGCCAGGCGGCCTGCACCAGGTCCGGATTGTTATTTAAGGCGGTTTCAATGGCGGAAGAAAGCGTTAGCGGAAATTGCACCGGGCTGTGCGAATCCCGTGGGTCCGTTTTTTCCGCCGCCCCTTGTCCCGGCGGCCCGGGAATTGTATGGTGAGCATATTCAGAGGCGATGCTCTCGTAGGAATAAGAAGTAAAAAAACCACACCCGGGCAAAGCAAGGCAGATCAGGGATATAAATAGAAAAAACGTCTTTTCCATTTTAAATATATACCCAAATTCAAACAGGGTGTCAAACCGCAATCAGCCTCAAAACCGCCTGAATCCCATCGGTTACTGTTTGATGGTCTCGTAAAAAGCTTTTTACCGCGCCCGCTGTTTGTAAGGAAGAAAGCCCTGCGGTCGGCCATGATGCCGGTCCGGGGGTGGTTTGCGAGTCGCATTGAGCGCGCAAGCGGTCAGCAGGGAGCAAACCGCCCCCGGGCCGGCATCATGCGAAAATTATAGAACCAGGCACGAACAGCAACAAATTCTGAAGAATCGCGCGTAACGCAGATATTGGTCGTTACGGTGCCATCACTGTTTGATTTTTGCTGCAGCAGGGCTATAATGCAATCATGCGATCGGATGCAAAAAATCGTCATAAGAAAGTCTTTATTATGCGCCTTTTGGCCATAGTGTTTTTGCCGTTCCTGCTGCTTGCGGCCTGCGAAAATTCCGCGCAAAACCACAAACGGCAGCCCCGAGAGCAAAATCCGTCTGAAAAAACCGTTATTCTCGTGCATGGCTATGCAAAGGACGCAGATGACATGCAAAGCCTTGCCGGCTTTCTTGAAAAGCGCGGGTACCGGGCCATTTCCGTTGATCTGCCCCTTACCTTTGATCACGTAAATGAGGCGGCGGAAATTTTTGCCAAACAGATGGAAGAAATTTTATCCGAACTGCCGGACAACGCGTCTGTGGCCATGGCCGGACACAGCACAGGCGGGCTTGTGATCCGGTATTTTCTGGCCCACAGCCCGGATTACAAGCAGGTGAGCCATGCCGTGCTCATTGCCACGCCCAACCAGGGAAGCGCGCTTGCCGATATTGCAGAAGATGTCTCAGAGCTGCTGGTGGAAACCTTTGCCACCCTTGAATCTCTTCAGCCGGAAAACATCCCTGAACTGGGCCTGTCAGATCCCGATGAAACCAGAATCGGCGCGATTGCCGGAAACAAGAGCACCATAGCCCTGGGCCGGCTGCTGGAAAAGGAAAACGACGGCCGGGTTGAAGTAGAATCGGTCTGCTATCCCGGACTCGACGATTTTGTTGTGGTGCCCTATCATCACAATCAGATCCATCATAGAAAGGAAACCGCTGAACTGGTGATCCGTTTTCTGGAAACCGGGTCATTTGAAAAACAGCCCGATCCGGACACCGGTTCCACAAACTGATTACGGCTTTGCTGATATGAAACTGTATCGTGTAATTGTATGGCTGCTTCGCGTTTTCAGCCGTCTCTATTTTATCGAGGTCCGCAGCCAGGGCCCGGAGCGCATCCCCGGATCCGGGCCGGTGATCCTGGCGGCCAACCACCCCGCCTCCGTACTCGATGCCATCCTGCTGGCTGTTGAGACCCGGCGCCAGATCCATTTTCTGGTGCGAAGCAGCCTGTTTCAAAACCGGTTGGTCAGCGGCCTGCTCTATCAGCTCGGGGCCATTCCGGTCTACCGCTCCCACGAAACCCGGGATTCCGGAAAGCGCAACATGGCTGCGTTTGACAAGGTTTACGAACTGTTTGAAAGGGGCGGCTGCCTGGGGCTGTTTCCGGAAGGGAAAAATTCTCCGCCCGGACAGGTGGCTGAACTGCGCACGGGCGGGGCCAGAATGGCCCTTGGCGCAGAAGAGCGCAACAACTACCGGCTCGGTCTGAGCATCGTACCGGTGGGCCTTAATTACGAGCACAGGGAATTGTTCATGTCTTCTGCCCTGCTGCGCTTCGGCCCGCCTCTGCGGGTGTCGGATTACGCCCGCATGCACAAAATTGATCCGGAAGCCGCCGTCCGGCGCCTGACCGCGGATCTGCAGGAATCTCTGCGGCAGCAGGCCATGCACGTGGAAGACCAGCAGGTGGACAAACTGGCCAAAGACCTGGCAGAAGCCCTGGATTACAGACTGGAACCCCTTGCCGCAGATGAGCCGGCATCTGACACGCAACAGGCAAAACCCGGGTCACGGATCAAACAATGGATATGGAAACTGCTGGAATGGTACAGGCCCGATCCGGCTGCAGGCGGAGACCCCTTTGAAACCCGCGAAAAAACCCGCAAGCAGATCAGCGCAATCCTGTTAAGGGCCGCCGTACGCAATTCTTCAGTCATTGCCCCGCTCCGTCGCCAGGTGGACCGATACCAGGACCATCTGCGCCAGGCGGAGCTGAGCCATGCCGTCAAAAGACTGCTCAACAAGCCGGTTCACCAGCGGCTCATCCGCCTGCAAATGACGTTTTACGCCATCGCCATGGCCCCGGTGGCCCTGTTTGGCCTGGTGCACAACATTGTCCCGTACATGTTTACAAAATACACCGCCCGGCTTGTCAGGCAGGAGCCCATCCGGGCCTTTGCCTACTTTGGAGTGGGATTTCTGGCATTTACGGTCACCTATGCCGCCCTGGGGTTCTGGCTGTGGTATTTTGTTGGCATGACCTGGAAATGGGCCCTTGCCTACCTGGCCCTGCTGCCGCCGGCCGGATTTGCCGCCCTGCACTACAGGCGCAATATTCTCGTATACCGCGACAGGATTCTGGTGCGCTCTTTTTTCTGGAACCAGGAGGAACTGCTCAGACTCCTGCGCCGGGAGCGCCAGGAGGTGATCAATCGTTTCAGGGAACTGGAAGCGGATGTGCGCAAAGATGCCGATCCATATGCGTCTGCCCGGGACACGGAAACATGATGGGATCCGTCTTCGGAAAAGCCGCTTGCGGCATTCATGAAAAACAAAAAAAGGATCTTTGAGACCATGGAAAAAAACCCGATACAGACAAACCCGTTTGGAACAGCCCCGCAGGCGGTCACCCGCGTGGGCCTTGGCGGCGAAGGCGTGCTCAGAACCACCGGCCGGTTTGAAGAGGCCAACGAAGTCATTGATGCCGCTTGTTTGCAGGGCATCACCTATTTTGACAGCGCACGGGTTTATTCAGACTCCGAGCTTTATTACGGCAGAAAATGGAAATCAGACCCAAAACAGCGAAGCCGTGTTTTTCAAACCAGCAAATCCGCATCCAGGGACAAAAAGGGCGCGCAAAAAGACCTGGAAGAGACCCTGAAGCGTCTTGAAACCGATTATCTGGATCTCTGGCAGATCCATGACGTGCGCACCATGCAGGATATGGAAGTCATTGAAGGACCGGGCGGTGCACTTGAAGCGTTTCTGGAAGCCAGGCAGCAGGGGAAAGTGCGCTTTATCGGAGTGACCGGCCATCACGACCCGGATGTCCTGACCCGGGCGGTACGCCAATGGCCCGTGGATTCAGTGATGATGCCGGTCAATCCGGTTGAGGAGATCCTTGGCGGTTTTCTCACCCAAACACTTGCTGCAGCCCTGGAGAAAAACATCGCTGTTATCGCCATGAAGATACTGGGAGCGGGCCATTACGTTGCCCCGCACCTGGGGGTGACCCCTGAACTGCTGCTGCGCTATGCCCTTGGCAAACCAATAACAGTTGCCATAGTGGGATGTTCAAGCATCACCGAAGTCAAAACCCTGGTGGATGCCGGATCCAACGCACAACCCCTTGAAAAAACCGAATTGAAAAAACTTCTCGCCCCTTTCAGGGAAAACGCCAGGCAGCTCGCATTTTACCGCGGGGTGGTATAACCGCATATATTCCCAAAAAATATCACCCCCACTTGCAATCGCATGGCGGGGCCTTATTTTTTTTATCACCACTTCATATTGAAGCGGCCCGGATTTTTGGCGCAACCTGAATCATTGAAATGTATCCGGGCATATACAACAATTTTTGGAGGTGCTGAAATGGAAACAAAAAATGTATTTTCAACAATGCTTGTTTTTTTCTCTCTGCTTGTCCTGCTGATTTCCGCCGGTCCGGCACCGGCCGGACAATACAAAGCGCTTCAGGGCGCAGACAGCGTTGACACGATATTTGATTTCAGAAAAGGCAATCCCGCAGGCGCGCTGGCTAATTTGTCCCTGGCCCATGAGACCTTCACCGACAAAGCCATCCGGGAGGTATCAGAAAAACCCCGGTTTGTTGTGATATTTATGGGCACCGCAGTCAAGCTGCTGTCCTCGGATCGAAGCGCATTTACAGAGGAGCAGAGAAAAACCCTTGAAAAAATGGACAATGTAATCTCAAAAATGGTCAAGGACGGAATCAAACTGGAGGTCTGTCTTTATGCCGTTGAGTATTTTGGCGTGGATCCGGAAACCATATCCCCGGAAATCGATGTTGTTCCCAATGGCTGGATTTCCTCCATCGGGTACCAGGCCAACGGATACGCACTGGTTCCCATATTTTGAATCACGCATATACAAAAGCCGGTTAATGGCCATCGGCCGTTAACCGGCCCTGTTTATCCGCCGCAACCACTCCGCAATCCCTTTACAACCGCAGATCTCCGCCCGGCCGCCCGGCACAGGCAAGCCTTTGGCTGTTTACAGATGGCAGGATAAAGGCTATAGGACTTGTTTTGCCCTGAAGCAGAAAAACGCAATACAGTCCACAACCCTTTTGAGAGAAGACCGGAACCCACTGGAAAATCCGGAAAAAGCAGCCAATGGCCAGTCCTTACGCAATACGCAAACTTATCAACAAAATATACGCAACCCGGTTTTTCTGGTCCGGGCTAACGCGTTACCGCGTGATCGGATGGCTGATCGAGCGGATGTTTTTTAAAAACGACGATGTGGTATTTCTGCCCAAAGACTCCGTATTTGCCATCAATGAAACCATTGCTCCGCCCGAAAGCCTTGCGGTGCCTTCCGGAGTGGTGGAACATTTCATCAGGGCGGCCGGTGTGATATGGATCATGGATTTTTGTATCTGCCGGGACTCGGAAGGTTGCAGGGATTATCCGGTTGAATACGGCTGCATTTTTCTGGGCGCGGCCGCAGACGGAATCAACCCGGCTTTCGGCCGGCGGGCCACCGTTGAAGAAGCCATCGCCCATTGCCGCAAATGCCGCGAAGCCGGACTGGTGCAAATGATCGGGCGCAACCGCATTGATACCCTCTGGTTAAATATCGGCCCGCCCGGCAAACTCATGACCATCTGCAACTGCTGCCCCTGCTGCTGCCTCTGGCAGACGCTGCCATACATGCACCCGGATATCAGCAGAAAAATCTTCCGCATGCCGGGCATTCACATGACGGTGGACGATAACTGCACGGGCTGCGGAATCTGCACAAACGGCACCTGCTTTGTAAAGGCCATCCATATCCACAACGGCTGCGCGGTCATTGACCAGAGCCAGTGCCGGGGCTGCGGCCGCTGCGCAGCTGTCTGCCCCCGCCATGCCGTGTCCATGGTTGTCAAAAATCCCGCATTTATCCAAAACGCCATCCGCCAGATATCCAGATCAGTGGATGTCAGGTGAGAATTCCGCCCTACTTCGGAACAAATCCTGTTTCAAGCAAAGAGGCAAGGGGCGGGAACAAGGGCCGGGGCAGATCAGACCAGTCAAACCACTTCCAGGCAGCACAGCGGTCAGGCTCGCAAATTTTTGGATCACCGCTGTAGCTGCGGGCAGCCACAAAAAGGGTGATATAATGCTTGCCCTCATCCGGAAACACGTCACTAGTATACGGCCCGCGGGTGATGGAATGGATGCAGAGCCCGGTTTCCTCCATTACCTCCCGCGCAGCACAGTCCTCCACGGTTTCCCCGTACTCCAGGTGTCCGCCGGGCAGCGCCCAGGTTCCGGCCCCGTGGGCGCCCTTGCGCCTGCCGAGCAGAACAAGACCATTTCGAAGCACAATCACCCCGACGCCCACCATGGGCATGTTTGATTTCATCACCCGCCTTTTTGCTATCGCCCTGATAATCGCTTATTCACATAAAAACCTGCGGGCATCCCTGGCTGTTCTGCCTGGAAACTCTTCCATGGGTACATGTCCCGCCCCGGGATAAGTGATGACCTGAAGATCGGAGACATCGTTTTTCCATTTTTCAACATGTGCCGGCGGCACCCAATGATCCCTTTCCCCCCACATCAGCAGCACAGGCACGGAAAGCTGCTTTATTTTTTCACCCGGATCAACCCCGTCAGCCTTTTCATTCATGGCCCGGAAGATCTCCACCATTGCCCTGCGGTTGCCGGGCCTGAGCAGCAGTTCATGGTAGCGGTCCACCACGGATTCAGAGACCAGATCGGGATTTCCGTATGCACTTCGCACATTTGCGGCAACCATGAACCTGGGCGCCCAAACCCGGGCGATGCCGCCCACCACCGGCAGACTCACCCGCTTTATCACGTCCGGAGGCTCCTGCGGGTAACCGGCAGGAGCAATCAGGATCAGCTTTTTGACCTTATCCGGATGCTGCACTGCATAATTCCAGGCCATGAACCCGCCAAGGGAGTTGCCCGCCAGATAGAACCGGTCAAGGGCCATAGCATCCACAAATGTTTCCAGAAAATCCAGCAGCCCCTGCTCGGTGTGTGCAAATCCGGGCACCGGACCTGTCAGACCATTTCCGGGTGAATCAACGCGTATGATCCGGAAACCGTCCCGAAGCTCGCCAGCCCAGCCGTCCCAGGTGTGAAGTGATGCCATGGCGCCATGAAGCAGCAGCAGGGGCGGGCCGCTTCCCTCCTCCCGGAAGTGAACCCTTGCCCCGTTTATCTCCATAAATTGGGAGTTCTCATTGGCATATTTCTTTTCCAGCTCATCAACCGGGACGGAGCGAAACCCCGGCTTGGCGCATCCCTGAAAAACCGGTGCACACAAAAGCAATAGCAATAAAAACAAGCTGAAAAATTGAGGGGCCTGGCTGTAATGCATGATGATCTCCTTATTCCGGGGCAAATTTTTAACTCAAATGCCGGCATATGATCATATTGCAGCGATTTGGTCAAGACTCCCGAAAAAAGAAAATCATCACATTGAACTTGTCTCCCTGAGTAAAAGCCCGGGATCAAGCTGCGGAAAATCCGGTTATTCACATAAAACTTACGGGTATCCCCGGCGCGGAAGACAAACGATACTTAAAACCCAAAACTCACCCGCAGCCCATAAGAAAGGGTCTCATTGGCCGGCTCATAGACCCAACCCACAGGCACACTCTGGACTTTCTGGTCTTTCACCGTGGCGAGATCAGAATCATCAATATCCCAGTAGGCGAGATCAGAGTCATCAATATCCCAGTAGGCGATGTAGGGTTCAATTACCATGGAATATCGGTCTGAAAATTTTCGGATAAAATGGGCTGAAAACCTGAGCCCGTAGCCGTCGCCAAAATCCTGGCTCACGGAAGGATCGTTAGCAGTCGGATATACATCACTCAGATGCGACTTTACCCGGCCGGCCCAGAAAATATCGTATTCCGCAGACAACCCCAAAGTCCATTGATCTGACAAACGACTCAGGGTCTGAACACCAACCGGGGAATACCAATACTGGATTTCCCTTTCATAGCCGCCGGCCCCATCGATTTCATCATTCCAGTAGCGATAAGCGATCCCCGCAAACGGGGTGATCAAATGGTTTCCGTTGACAAAAAAATCATAACCCAGCAATTCCCGGGCCTGAAATATCCAGTCATCGGTATCCGCCGTTACCGGATCTCCGTTCCAATAACTGCCATCATAATCCATCTCTCCTGCAAGAAATTCAACACTGAGACTGGCCATCAAAGGGGCTTTGCCTTGGCTTATGCCGTGATAGGCGATCTCTCCGGAAACCCCGTACATGAAGCCATCAATCTCTATATCAATGGAATCTTCCTTGTAACTGATATATCGCATATCAGGTCCAACCTTGAAGCTGTAGGCATCCACCAGAGATTTTGCCTGGGACGCTGTGTCTTTGGCCCATAAGACATTAACGGACACCAAAAGACAAAAAATCAGCAATAAAGAACTTTTCAGAAACAACTTCATCTTTTTCTCCTTTTACTTTTCATTTTATACGTATTATTCTACAGTTATACGACTTTTTAACCTCAACCGACACGGAAAATTTCATATACAACCAAATCCGCCCGAAATGTCAACAGCAAAAGGCATATGATCAAAAATAAAGGTTTGGGGGGGATCCTGCTCTGGCGGGCCTATGCCGCAATCACGTCATTGGGCGGCAGGATATTGCTCAGCACCTGGGCCCGGTGGATCCGGGCGGCCTGATAAAACCGGTAAACCGGTAGCTTGTCCATGTTTTTGGGGATTTTCTCCGGCTCCAGATCGTCAATGCTGGCAGACCACCTGGGGCCCTTGTACACAGGAATCCGGGTTGTGCCGCCAAACAACCGGTTTTCCCGGATCGCCTTTTTCCAGGCCCTGATCCGCGCCGGTTTATCGGCTTCCAGCTCAATGATTTTCTTTAACCCATGGCGGATCTGCCGCCACTGCTTTGCCGTACGGCTTTGCCCGTGCTTTGGCACTTTTTCCAAATAGTCCTGAAACATTTCATGCATGGCCCGGCAGGCATCCAGATAGTCTTTGGGGTTTTCCCGCTCAACGGTTTTGCCGTCTGCGGCCCGGACATAGCGCCACCGCAGATAGGGCCGATCCGGATAGGTGGTGGCCGCCGCGTGGCCCAGGGGAAACGTTTGGCTCAGTCCGTATGCCACCACCCCTTCCAAAAATTGTTTTGCCTTGTTTTGAATATAATCAAGAACCCCGTTGTCTGCCACCTCCAGTTCAATACTGCCCGCGGCTATGGCGTTATAGCTGTGGTTAGCGCCCATAAACCCTTCATGGGCAAACGTATCCGCGTACACATGGGCCGTGATCCCCATGAGATAAAGCCCGTACGGTGCCTGGGCCGCAATGGCGGTGTTTCTTTTGACCATTTTTTTGGCAACCGGGCTGTTTTTCCCGCAAAGCAGCCTGTCTGTAGGCGTTTTCCCCTCTCCGCCGGGCAGAAAATGAAACGGCAGCCAGACCTTTCTCTGATCCTCGTTGTCTGCGTTTTTGAAATCCAAAAGCCTGTGGCCCGTCAATTCCGCAAGAATGCATCTGCCGTCTTCCAGAAAGGCTTCCTTGTCCCAAACCGCATCATCTGTATATTCGCTTGCAGTGGCAACAATTTCCGCCGGCCCCGGCCGCATCCCGGCAGCCCGGGCCAGGGCATACACCCCGAAATAATGCATGTCTGTTTTCATCAGTCCCCCTTCCCGGCAGTGCCGGCCAGTTCAGGAGTCGGAAGCACCCGTCTGCTCTGCCTCTTTTCCCAACTCCCGGATCACAGCCCGCGATGATTTTCCGGCCGCAGGGCGGTCATGTCCTGTTTTGCCAAAACCCCGCTGACCAGGGCCAGCATCCGGTCCTTGTCCTTTTGCAGCTCTCCGCTCACCGGCAGATAATTTGAGGCATGGGCCCCGATAAATTTCAGGTTGTCGATGGTGATGTTTTCCATCATGATCTTCATCTCTTCTATGGTCTCAAGCGGGCCGGGCAGTTCAAAGGCCTGGTTTTCCACCTTGCGATACAACGGCGTGTTTGGCACCGGCGTGTAGGTCAGGGCGGCCAGGTAGCGGGGTTTCATCTGGTTGGTGATTTCTGCTGTGGCCTCTGCGTGCCGCCGGCTTGCATCGCCCCGGCCGGCAATGCCCAGCAATACCATGGAAGAAAGGTTGATATCGGCCGCCACAAGATCCTGCCCGGCCCGGAGCATTTCTGCGGCCGTCACCCCTTTTTTGACATCCGCCAGAACCCGGTCATCGCCGGATTCCACCCCGAGATAGGCTTTGGTCAGCCCCGCAGCCCGCAGCGCGGTCAGTTCGCTCATGTCTTTTTCAAGGATGCTGCCTGGCCCGGCATAGGTGCCCACGTGGCGCAGGGACGGAAATTTGGCGTAAAGGGTATTTAAAATTTCAAGCAGCACTCCTGTGTCCATTGCCAGGGCGTCGCCGTCGCACAAAAACACCTTTTCAAGGTCGCTGTAATAGTCTTTGGCCATCTGGATATCCGCCTTGATCTCGGCCAGCGAGCGGATCCGGTACCTGCGGTCCTTGTACATGCCGCAAAAGGTGCAGCGGTTATGGGAACAGCCGATGGTGCATTGCAAAAGATAGCTGTTGGCTTCGCTAAACGGCCGGTAAATCTGTCCTTCATATCTCATGTCATCTCCAAAAAAATGTCCACCCGGCTTTGACGCCGGAGGTTATGGGTTGGTTAAATATTTCAAAAAAACAGTTTCATGAATCCAAATGGATGTCAACCCGGGCTGTGCCGGGATTTTCCGGATCAGGGTTGTGTAAAAAACCAAATGGTTGTATCCATTTCATTTGTTTATTATGAAGAGATCATGGTGCCGGCTCAAAAGCGCGCAACCAATCTTTACCCATGCATACAGACCCAAGGAGAGACACAAATGGAAAACCCGCAGCGCAACCTGGCCCTTGACCTGGTGAGAACAACCGAGGCCGCGGCCCTGGCATCGGCCCGCTGGCTGGGCAGAGGCGAGAAGGAATCCGGGGACAAGGCCGCAGTGGAAGCCATGCGGCTGTCATTTGGGGCCATTGACATCAACGGCACGGTCATTATCGGCGAAGGGGAAAAAGACAATGCCCCCATGCTGTTTAACGGCGAACATCTGGGCACCGGCGCCGGGCCCCGGGTGGATGCGGCCGTTGATCCGGTGGAAGGCACCAATCTTCTGGCATACGGCCGACCCAATGCCATTTCCGTTGTGGGGGTCTCACCTGCGGGCACCATGCTTGATCCCGGGCCCAGCTATTACATGGAAAAACTGGCAGTTTCAGCAGCGGCCAGAAACGCCGTGGACCTCAATGCCCCGGTTGACACAAACCTGGCACACATCGCAAAAGCCCTGGGAAAAGACATTGCCGACCTTGTGGTGTTTGTCCTGGACAAGCCCCGGCACGCGGATCTGATCCAGGCCATCAGAAAAGCCGGCGCCCGCATTCAGCTTCACTCAGACGGAGATGTTGCCGGTGCCCTGATGGCCATTGATCCAAATTCTGAGGTGGACGTGATGATGGGCACAGGCGGCACGCCCGAAGGGGTTTTATCGGCCTGCGCGATCCGCGCCATTGGCGGTGAGATGCTCTGCCGCCTCAATCCCCAGAAAGACAAGGAGAAAAAGGCCCTGGCCGAAGCCGGAACAGATCTGTCCCGGATATTTTCCGTCAAGGATTTGGTGAAAAGCGATGACGTGTTTTTTGCCGGCACCGGCATTTCAGGCGGGAGTTTTCTTTCAGGGGTGAGATATACCGGAAACGGCGCCACAACGCATTCCCTGGTCATGCGGGGCAAAACCGGCACCATCCGCTACATCGAGTCCCATCACAACTGGAACAAGCTGATGCGCTTCAGTGCCGTGAAATATGACTGATCAAAAGATCATAATGGCTGACCGTGCCTAAAATGCCGTTTTTTAGAACAAAAACCGGGAAATAAGACCAAAAACACGCAGCAATCTGCGTTTATTTCATATGATTTTAACTTGTTGACTTGGCCCGACCCCGCCACCCATCGCATATCAGGTTTTGAAACTGAACTCGGGATAGTGCACTTTTAGACATTCAGGGCATATGCCGTGGCTGAATTCCGCATCGGAGCGATCCCGTATATAGGACTCGATGGGTTGCCAGATGTCGTTATCGTCCCGGATTTTTTTGCAATGAGAGCAGATGGGAAGAAATCCTTCAAGGCGCCTGGCATGGTCTTCACTGTCCTCGGCGCGGACCCGCACCCTGTCAACGACCAGAACCACCAGCCCAAGTGCCGCCAGAACATGAAACCCCACCAGAAATCCAAAGGCAGGATGAATCAGCGACGGGAACTGAAAGAAAAAGGGAAACAGCAGAACATACACCCCCCATACGATCAGGCTCCATCCTGCAAGCCTTCGCCCTGCCGTCCTGTTGGAGGGCGTGAATTTGAGCATCATGCATCCGGCCCATACAAAAAGAACCGTCCGCAGGGCCATGATCAGAAAAAATGAAGCAAAGCCATAGTGAGGCATCAGAAGCATTGCTACGGCCCAGACAGAGGCGAATCCGAACAGGGCATACACATTCCAGCGCTTGAACGCATTGCCGGTAAAGCGGTAGGCGCCCCCGACCATGATGACGAAACCCAGCATGTGAAAAAACTCGCCCGCTGTAAAAAACAGCCATGGCCGGTCTGTTGCTGTTGCCGCCCAGCACAGAAACCCTGCACTGTTGAGGAAAAAGCCCACCCCCCAGTATTCCGGACCGATCACACCGCCGGCCGCCCGGCGCAAAAACAGTATCCCGAACCCGATACAAAGGAACAGGGCGGAATACCCGAAAAAAATTTCATAAAGTGAAGCCAGAGCCATTATGGTTCGCCCTCTGTTTTGATTTTTGGATACTTTTTATTTATCACCGGCTATTTCATGCAGCATTTGCGCAACGAAAGCTTTCCAGGGAAAGCCGGTCACTTTTGCCTTCTCGTTTTTGTAGCCAAAAACTGGTTTTCTGAGCAATTGGCAAACCGTCCGCCTTTTTAACGACCTTGTTTTTTTATAACCGGTACGCCTTCCAGGCTGTCGAGAACCTCCACCGGCAGACCATCATCCATCATAACCACCTTGACTGCATATCTTTGTGTCCCGTCCACCCAGGCAACCAGGCCGCCGTCTTCTGTTACGGCCGGCTCCCGGACCCGTCCCATCCTCTGATATCCTTTTCCCCGGGAGACAATTCTGTCTCCGGCCCAGTCCGCAAGATCATCCCACGTCAACTCAGTAAACGGATCCGGTCGTGTTTTTTTCTTTGCCATGGATTCAGTTCCAGTTCAGTAGACGCCATTCGGGAAACCGGGCAGATCCGGCAGTTGTTGCCCCAATGGCAAATGTTTCCGGTTGTGCACACGCTAAAAAAATTCATATACTGCCCCCGAAATTTTAATGCCGGGGTACGGGTTACGCCTTGACATTTTACCTTTGATACGTACAATATGCTGTACAGGAGGTGATAATATGAAAGCTATAACTTATACCGCAGCAAGACAAAACCTTGCGAAAACAATGGAAAGTGTTTGCAGAGACCGCTCCCCGGTGATTGTAACACGCAAATCATCGGAATCGGTTGTTATTATGTCTCTTGAGGACTTTGAGGCCCTTGAAGAGACAGC
>NZ_JBSRLA010000018.1:0-55701 GCF_055149105.1 Desulfosalsimonas sp.
GCGTTACGCGCAATTTCTCAGAATTTCACGTACGGATAAGTACGCTGCATTCTTCGAAATTGCGCAAGCCTTGATCTTGAACTTTTTACGGCACCATCTAAAGTCAGACTTTTTACGATGCCATCAACCCTTGGTTTGGCGGTGCATCAGCTTTGAACAAAGCCGAATAACTGTAAACACTGTACCATACACAAAACATTGGTGCCAATACAAAATTGGAAACCCGGATTTTTCTGAGTGTCGGGGCCGGGATTTTGCGAAACCGGCCATCCCGGCGTTTCGGCTTGACACCGAAGGGCCCGGCAGTATAATTTGAAGAAAATTAAAAATTTTATCTATTGATTATCCTTTTGGTTACTTTTTGGTGAATTCGGAAACGATCATGCACCGCAACCCGGTTTTTCGGCCGCGAATTGTTGTTTTTTTGTGTCTTGTGCTAATCGGCTCTGCATGGCTTGCGGCCCGGCCGGACGCCCGGAATGAAGCCGGCCGGCAGGTTTTTGTGATTCCGATTTCCGGCACCGTGGATCCGGGCATGGCGGCTTTCGTGGAACGGGCCCGCCAGCAAGTCTCCCAAAATCCGGAAGCCCTGGCTGTTTTTGAAATCAACACTTTTGGCGGCCGGGTGGATTCAGCCCTGGAAATTGTTGATACGCTTCTCAAAATCCCCGGGGATCAGACCATTGCCTATGTTTCGCCCAAGGCCATATCCGCCGGCGCGTTGATTGCCCTTGCCTGCGGGGATCTGGCCATGGCCCCGGGCAGCACCCTCGGGGATGTGGCCCCGATCATGCAGTCCAGCGAAGGGCCCAGGGAACTGGGTGAGAAATTTCAATCCCCCATCCGGGCCAAGTTTCGCGCTTTGGCAGAAAGAAACGGCTATCCCGCGGCCCTGGTCGAGGCCATGGTCACCAAGGAAAAGCACGTCCTGGAAGTCACCATGACCGACGGCACCACTGTTTACATGGATGCGCAGCAGTTTGAGGAACTGAGCGAAAGCGAAAAAAAGGCCGTGACATCGAAAAAAACCATAGTGGAAGCCGGCGAACTGCTGACTTTCCACGATGCCGAGGCCCTTTCCTACGGCCTGTCCATGATGACCGTGGATTCCATCGATGCCCTGCTCAACAATCTGGATATGTCCGTATACGAGCTCACCCGCATCGAGCAGACCTGGTCCGAGGCTCTGGTGCGCCTTATCGACGGTATTGCCCCGATTCTGATGATGATCGGGCTGGCCGGGCTTTATATTGAAATCAAGTCCCCTGGCTTTGGCGTGCCCGGGGCTGTGGGGGTTTTCTGTTTGGCGCTGGTGTTTTTGAGCCAGTACCTTGTGGGACTGGCCCATTACACGGAATTTTTCCTTTTGCTGGCCGGGCTGATCCTGATGGGCGTTGAGATGTTTGTGCTGCCAGGATTCGGTATGGCCGGATTTGCCGGGATTGTTTTTATCGTCATCGGCATGGTGCTGGCCATGCAGGATTTTGTGGTGCCCGACCCTTCCCTTCCCTGGCAGAAGGAGCTTCTCATTGAAAACGGGGTGCGGGTGCTGGGTGCCTATCTTGTGGCCATGGTTGCAGGACTTGTTTTTATACGCTATGTGATGCCGAAAATCCCCTCCAGCCGGGAAGGGCCTTACCTGGCCGCATCCTTGAAAGATGCCCATGCAGATGCCAAAGACACCCAGATGGTGCATCCGGGTGACACCGGTGTGGCCCTGACCTATCTGCGGCCTTCGGGCAAGGCGGAAATCAATGATGAAAGGGTGGACGTGATCACGGAAAATCAGTTTCTGGAAAAGGGGACCCTGATAAAAGTCATTGATATCCGGGGCAACCGGATTATCGTGGACAGAAAGGACCCGGCATGATCCAGCCCTACATTGTTCCGGTGCTCCTGCAGGTTGCCGGCATTGCCGTGCTTCTGGCCGAAGTCATGCTGCCTTCCGGCGGGCTTCTCACCATCGTGGCCCTGGGATGCTTCGGCTATTCCCTCTATTTTGTGTTTACTGCCGTGTCCGTGTTTGCGGGCATGGTGTTTGTGCTGGCCGACATCATTTTAATACCCGTGGTGCTCATTGCCGGGCTCAAGCTGCTGGCCCGCTCCCCCCTGGCTTTGAAAACCAGCCTTTCGAGCAAAAGCGGATTTTCTTCTTATGATCAGGAAAAAGGCGAGGATTACGTGGGCCGGCAGGGCAAGGCGGCAACCGATCTGCGTCCTGCGGGAACGGCTGTCATTGACGGAAAGCGTGTGGATGTGGTCACGCGGGGCGACTATATTGAAAAGGGATCGGCTGTGACGGTCATTGCCGTGGAAGGCAGCCGCATCGTGGTCCGAAAAGATCAATAGTTCAGGGTCCGGGGTTTTGTGCCGGCCGGCCCTGAACAACAGCAACCTTCTGAAGGAGGATTTATGCCGGTCGAATTTATCATTCTCGTTATTCTTGTCATTGCCTTAATTGTTTTGCTCTACTTTATCGGATCGGCCATTTCCCTGTGGGTCCAGGCCCTGGTTTCCGGTGCGAGCATCGGGCTTTTCAACATCATTTTCATGCGGCTTCGCAAGATTTCGCCAAAGCTTATCGTCAATGGCAAGATCATGGCGGTCAAGGCCGGGCTGGAGGTGTCCACAAACGACCTGGAATCGCATTTTCTGGCCGGCGGTGATGTCATGCGCGTCATCCAGGCCCTGATCGCCGCAGACAAAGCCAACATTGACCTGAAATTCAACCGGGCGGCCGCCATTGACCTGGCGGGTCGAAACGTGCTGGAAGCCGTTCAGATGAGTGTGAATCCCAAGGTGATTGAAACGCCAATGGTGGCGGCCATGGCCAAGGACGGCATCCAGCTGAAAGCCATCTCCAGGGTGACGGTGCGGGCCAATATTGACCGGCTGGTGGGCGGCGCCGGAGAGGAAACCATCCTGGCCCGGGTGGGCGAAGGCATTGTCACCACTATCGGATCCTCGGACAGTCATAAAAACGTTCTGGAAAATCCGGACTCCATTTCCAAGCGCGTTCTGGAAAAGGGGCTGGACGCGGGTACTGCCTATGAGATCCTCTCCATTGATATCGCGGACGTGGACGTGGGCAAAAACATCGGTGCAGAGCTGGAAACCGACCGGGCCGAGGCAGACAAGAAGATCGCCCAGGCCAAGGCTGAAGAGCGCCGGGCCATGGCTTATGCCGCAGAGCAGGAAATGAAGGCCAAGGTCCAGGAGATGCGCGCCAAGGTGGTGGAAAACGAGGCCCAGGTGCCCATTGCCATGGCAGAGGCCCTGCGCGCCGGCAACATTGGAATCATGGACTATTACCGGTTTAAAAACATCCAGGCCGACACCCAGATGCGCGACAGCATCGGCGGAAAAGAAGACGACGGCAGCGGCCAGGAAACGGAAACCGAGGAATAAAAAAGGCCGATACCCATGGAACCCCTGATATTTTTTCTGGTGGTGGCTTTCATTATCATCACCAATATTGTCAAGGCCAAAAAAAAGTTTGATAAAGGCGCTTCTGCCCCGCCGGAACAAACCCCAGGTGAAGCAGAGCCGAAAGCTGCGCCTGAGGACAAGGCATCGGCCGGGTGGAAGCGCAATATCCGGGATTTGCTGGCCGAACTCCGGCAGGAGGTTGTTGAGCAGCAGGGAAAAAAGACCCCGGAGCCCGCCCGGCAGCCGGGCCGCGGCACCGGGTGGGAGGACCTGGTCCGTACCGGGCCCGGGGCGGACAAACCGGATTTAAAGAAATCATCCGAGGCCCGGGGGGAAAAACAGCCCGCCGCCCCCCGGCAAAGTCCCCGGCCGGAACGGGGACAAACCCTGATTGAATCGCGCAGCCGGCAGGGATGGACCCCGGAGGCGCGCATCGGGGAAACAACAAGAAGGCCGCCGGCGCCGGCACTCGAGCAAATGGGAAAAAAGGAATTAAAACCCCTTCGGTCGCATCAGTTTTCAAGGCATGAGCTGCGCCGGGCCGTGATCTGGTATGAAGTCCTGGGTCCGCCCATGTCCCTGCGGGATCCGGAACGGGAAATATGGTTGTAGCTCCGGGATCCTGAGTTTCTTTCTTGAAAGGTGTTGCAAAATCGGCTATCTAATATATTTTTAAGACTTTTAAGATTCGTTTGTGCGCCATTGGGCGCAAAAATATGAAAATCCAAAAAGTTGCAGAGATTGAGCCATGACAGAAAATCAAGTGACCATTAATGGAAACCGGTTTTCCTTTGAACCCGGGGAAACGATTTTGGATGTGGCCCGGAAAAACAGCATTGATATCCCCACATTGTGCCATCTCAAGGGAGCCACGCCCACCGGGGCGTGCCGGATCTGCGTGGTGGAAGTGGAAAAGGCCCGCAACCTGCTGCCGGCATGCTGCACACCGGCACAGGCCGGCATGGTGATCCACTCCGAGTCGCCCGATGTGGTGAAGTCGCGCAAGAAAACAATCGAGCTGCTGCTGGCTTCGGGCAACCACAACTGCGCCGTGCGCAAGGTGGACGCATCCGGCAGTTTCGCCGATTTTCAGCTCCAGGTGCAGGACTATGATCACAGCAACCGGCTTTGCCCTGTCTGGGGCGACTGTCAGCTTCAGGATCTGGCCTACAGGTACCAGGTTTCCGGGGATGCTTTTTCCGCCACGCAAACCCCGTATCCCATGGAAACGGTCAACCCGTTTATCGTGCGCGACTTTTCCCGCTGCATCCTGTGCGGCCGGTGCGTGCAGGCCTGCAACGAAGTCCAGGTCAACCGCGCCATCAGCTTTGGATATCGCGGCAAAGACGGCAAAATCGTGGCCGCCGGCGACCAGCCCCTGAAGGACTCGGACTGCGTTTTTTGCGGGGAATGCGTCCAGGCATGCCCGGTGGGCGCCCTGGTGGAAAAGGAGGCCAGGTACCGGTGGCGGCCCTGGGAGGCGCAAAAGGTGCGCACCACCTGCAGTTACTGCGGTGTGGGCTGTCAGATGGATTTGCATGTCAAGGACAATGCCGTACTCAAGGTCACCGGCGCCGCGGATGTGGCGCCCAATTACGGCAGCCTCTGCGTCAAGGGCCGGTTTGGATACAAGTTCATTGATTCACCGGAGCGGATCACAAGCCCCATGATCAAGGAAAACGGAGAGTTCCGCAAAGCCACCTGGGACGAGGCCCTGGACCTTGTGGCCCGGCGGTTCACCGAAACCCGGGACACCCACGGGCCCGACAGTATCGGGGTGCTGACTTCGGCGCGGATCACAAACGAGGACAACTACATTGCCCAGAAATTTACCCGGGCGGTGCTGAAAACCAATAACATCGACCATTGCGCCCGTCTCTGACACAGCTCCACCGTGGCCGGTCTGGCCGCAGCATTCGGAAGCGGGGCAATGACAAACACCATCGCAGACGTTGAACAAGCCGATGTCATTTTGATCACAGGTTCCAATACCACGGAAAATCATCCGGTGATTTCCTCCTTTGTCAAGCGGGCCGTATCCTTTAAGGATACAAAGCTGATCCTTGTGGATCCCCGCAGGATCAAGATTGCCGAGTTTACCGACAAGTGGCTCCGGCCCAACCTGGGCACGGACGTGGCATGGATCAACGGCCTGATCCACGTGATTATAAAGGAAGACCTTTATGACAAGGAGTTTGTGGAAAACCGCACCCAGGGCTTTGATGCTCTAAAAGAGGCGGTTGCCAAATTCACCCCTGAATATGTCTCTGAGATAACTGGCATTCCCGCCCATCAGATTATTGAGGCCGCCCGCCTGTATGCCGGCGCAAAGAACGCGGCCATCGTCTATTGCATGGGCATTACCCAGCACATCTCGGGCACCGACAATGTGAAATCTTTGGCCAACCTGGCCATGATCACCGGCAATCTGGGCCGGCCCGGCACCGGGGTCAATCCCCTGCGGGGCCAGAACAATGTCCAGGGCGCCTGTGACATGGGCGGGCTGCCAAACGTGTTTTCCGCCTACCAGCCCGTGACAGTGGCCGACAATGTCTCCAAAATGGAAAAAGCATGGGGGGTCTCCGGCATGTCAGACAAGGCCGGGTTGCCGGTGACGGAAATGATTCCCAAAGCCCATTCCGGAGAGTTAAAGAATCTTTATATCATCGGCGAAAACCCGCTGGTATCGGATCCGGATCTCAATCACGCCGAGGAAAGTCTGGATCATCTGGATTTAATGGTAGTGCAGGACATTTTCATGACCGAAACCGCGCAGAAAGCCCACGTGGTGCTGCCGGCCACCTGCTTTGCGGAAAAAGACGGTACGTTTTCCAACACCGAACGCCGGGTTCAGCGGGTGCGCAAGGCGGTCAATCCCCCTGGGGAGGCCCGGGAGGATTGGTGGATAATCGCGGCCATATCCAAGCGCATGGGCTATGCCATGGATTATGAGAATGCCGGGGAAATTTTTGATGAAATGGCTTTGGTGACGCCTTCCTATGCCGGTCTCAGTTATGCGCGCATCGAACATGAAGGGATTCACTGGCCGTGTCCCAGCCCGGATCACCCGGGAACGCCGATTTTGCACACCCAGTCCTTTCCCGTCGGCAAGGGGGTATTGCATGCCATTGACTATATCCCGCCGGCTGAGCAGGTGGACGAGGAATATCCCCTGTACCTGACCACCGGCCGGGTTCTGTACCAGTATCATACCGGCAGCATGACCCGGAAAACCGATGGCTTAAACGAGCGGGCGCCGGAGAGCTTTGTGGAAATCTCGCCTGCGGATGCCGATAAATACGGTCTGGAAGACGGGGACAAGATCCGCATTGCTTCCAGACGCGGTGAGATCGTGGCAAAAATGACCGTATCGCCAAAGGCTGTGGACGGAACCGTGTTTATCCCGTTTCATTATGCAGAGGCGGCAGCCAACCGGCTGACCAATTCCGCCCTGGATCCGGTCTCCAAAATCCCGGAATACAAGGTCTGTGCGGTCAGGCTGTCCCGGGCGGCATGAACTCTTTGATTTACCAGTTGCTCATGATTTCCTGGCCCTGCCGCCGGGCCAGTTCATCCTGAAGTTCCTGGAACTGGGTGCCGATGGCCCGGAGGGTGTAGTTCATCACAGAATAGCCGATTTCCGGGTATTTTTTAAACAGCTGTTCCAGATCCTCTTTTTTCAGCCGGATGAGCCGGCAGTGCCGGGATGCACAGTATCCGGACAGGCGGTACTCAAAGGGCGGGACAAAGCAGTGCCATCCATAGGTCTGGGCCGAGGAAATAAATGTCAAAGGCTCGCACACATCCTTTTGTCTGGACTGCTCTGACTCGCAGATCAGCTGGATTTCGCCTTCCAGCACAATCCAGAGGTTTTTGGCCGCCTCTCCATGCTTGAAGATGGGATCGGATTTTCTGTATTCCACCACTTCGGCTGTATTTTGTAGGGCTTCCAGCTGCTGGTCTGTTAAGCCTGTAAACATTTCCACCTGGTCCATGAAATCAAGACTGGTCATTATTTTTCTCCCTTGGTCTGGGTTTTTGCGTCAAACAAGGCCGCGTGCGCAAATTTTATGAATTGCTCAGGGGTGCGGCATCAGCTGTTGCCTGCAGGTGTTCAAACCGGGTGCCCACAACCTGGATCATGGCCCTTAGAACCCTGTATCCGGTTTCAGGATTGTCCTTTAAAAAAGCCAGCAATTGCTCACCGCTGATTTTTACCACTTCGCAGGATTGAGAGGAGCAGTATGCAGACAGCTTGTATTTATAAGGCGGCAACAGGCTGGACCACCCGATGATGCCGTGAGATGAAAGCGTGGAGATGGTTTGGATCTGTGTGGTTTCCCGGGCCGGCATTTCAAAGCGAAGATCCACCTGCCCGCCGGCAATGGCCCATAAGTGGGCGGCGGCTTCGCCTTCCTTAAACAGGCGCGCGCCCTTTTCAAATCCGGCAATGCCGCTGAAACCGGCAATTTTTTTCAGCTCTTCATTCTCTATGTCGGAAAACGCCTCGGTCTGCCGCAAAACGTCTTGAATCTGGTCTGCCATTTATCATGCCTCCTTGCTGGTCTGCGTGCTGTTGTCCGGCTCCGGCACTTCCACCGTATGGTCGGTTAACACCTCGTTGTTTAAAACATGGCGCTCAAATACCTGCCGGACCTTTTCGGCATTCATTTTCTGATATACCACCGGACTCTGTCCGGCCACCGCCACTGTAACGTTGGGTTCGGTCTCGCACACGCCCAGACAATCAGAGGCCAGCACATGAATATCATGGCGACCGCTTTTGCCCAGTTCTTCGATCACGGCATTCATTACCTGCCTGGCGCCGGCGGCAATTCCGCAGTCTCCCATGTGAACCGTGACCCGGACATTGGGCTGCTGATGGCGCAGTGCGGTTTCATGCAGGGTCTTTTCCTTGATCCGTTGTAAGTCCTCGATGGTAATCTTGGCCATTGGCTGTTTCTCCCGGTAATGTATGATGGCGCCGTAAAAAGTTCAATATCTGCGTTACGCGCAATTTCTCAGAATTTCACGTACGGATAAGTACGCTGCATTCTTGGAAATTACGCAAGCCTTGATCTTAAACTTTTACGGCACCATCTGAAATCAGAGTTTTTACGGTGCCATTAAAACAACGCACAGGCTTTTTGTTAACTCATTTTATTCTCAACTAAATTAAAATAGAATAAAATCCCCGGGATGTCAAACAGATCCACGGTGTTGGTTATGCGTAAAAAAACGCGTCAACCCCCATCCAGCCAAGAAATCCGGCATACAGAGCCAGCAGGAGAATGCATTCAAACCGGGTAAGGCGCAGATGGGTGCGCAGCATGACAAACAGGGCAATGGTGGCCACGGCCAGAAGCCCCATGGCCGGGGCGGCCACGGAAAAGTCAATGATGCAGGTGCCGGCAATGAGCACGCCGCCGGGAATGGCGATTAACAGGTCAAAGGTGTTGCTGCCCAACACATTGGCCATGCTCACGACACCGTCTTTCCGGCGGGCGGCCTGGATGCTGACAAAGGCATCCGGAAGACTTGTGGCAGCGGCAATCACGCTCAGCCCCCAGAAAAAGTGCGGGGTGTTGAAAACATCTCCCAGGATGATCACCGATCGCACCAGTCCTTCCACGCCGACTCCGATAAAAGCCAGGCCCAGCAACAGGCGCAGCCAAAGTCTGCCCGCCCGCCCTGGATCTTTTGGGCATGAAGGCCGTTTTCCCGCTGCTGTATCCGGTATTCCATCGTATCCTGGTGCTGAAGGAAAATGTAGAGCCCGTAAAATCCCACGGGCAGAAGGGCGAGGGGGCGGGTGATGCTTCCTTCCCACTGGCTGCCGGCCACCGGATAATAGATCAGGGCCAGGGCAAAGCTTAACATGAGCACGGCCACGCTGATCATGTAAAACAGCCCTTCCTTGTAAATCATTTCCCGGTCTGCTTCCAGTCCCTTGCCCACAAGCCCGGAAACTCCGGGAATGACAAGGATGTTAAACACCGCCGATCCCACCACCGCAGCCACGCCAAGTTCGAACTTGCCGTGGACCAAAGTGGCGATTACTGTGCTGGAAAGTTCGGGAAAACTGGAGCCCACGGCCATGATAATCGATCCCTGGACCACGGCCGGCAAATGGTAATGGGCGGCCAGACGGCCGGCGGCCTTTTCCAGCAGAAAACTGCCGTGCCATACAGCCGCGGTTGCGGCAAGGATTACGAAAATGCAGACAATAACAACCATTAGAAGTGTTTTCCGCACCCGGCAATATATTTTTCATACCGCCGGAACTCGTCTTTGAAATTGCTGCTGAATATCTGCTGTCCCATACAGGCCCGGGTTTTCTCCATTTTTATGAACTTTCCGGAAGGGATCTTTCCGTTTCTATGCTCTGGTCATCTTCTGCGGCAATCAGGCCTTGGGACCGGGCTCTTTCATACCATTGCTTTCTGGCCCACTTGCGCATGTTGGGAATGGTGTCGGTTTCATCAATGATTTCCGTGCCCAGAAGGGTCTCCAGGATGTCTTCCATGGACACCAGTCCGGCAATGCCGCCGTATTCATCCACCACCAGGGCAATATGCTCCCGCCGGTCCAGAAGCTGTTCAAACAGGCGAAACAGGTTGACTGTTTCAGGTACGGCCAGCATGTCCCGGCCCAGCTCGGATACTGTCCGGGTGGCATCCCCGGTGGCCAGGGCCAGCAGCAGATCGTCTTTTAAAATGTATCGGGCAATGGATTTGTTGTCCGGTTCATACAGGGGAATCCGGGAAACATGAATGCTGGGATATACCTTGTAGACTTCCTCTATGCGCATGTTTTCGGGCAGGGAAAACATCACCTTGCGAGGGGTCATGATATCAGCGGCCCGGATGGAACTCAGGCGCATCAGGTTTTTGAGAATCCGGGATTCCTTTTCCAGAAACAGGCCTTCTTCAAACCCCAGATCCGCCAGGGCCCGGATTTCATCCCGGGTCACCGGCGTGATTTTTTTGCCCCTGGAAAACAGGTAGGTAATTACCTGTGACATTTGCACCAGTGGATACAGGACAATGATGAGGCTGCGGAGCAAAAGCACCGTGGGCCGGGTCAGGCTCCGCCAGAAAAGCGCGCCGATGGTCTTGGGAATGATCTCGGATAAAACCAGAATCAAAAAGGTGAGCACCGCGGATGTGGCGCCCACGTATTGGCTGCCGAACACTTCCACGGCCTGGGCGCCCACACCGGCGGCACCCACTGTATGGGCGATGGTGTTTAGGCTTAAAATGGCGGCCAGGGGGCGGTCAATATCGGTTTTCAGTGTGCGCAGCAGTTTGCCGGTTTTGGGATGAACCTCTTCGAAGGCTGCGGTAAAGCTAGGGGTGATCGACAGGAGGACCGATTCCATGATGGAGCACAGAAATGAGACCCCCAGGGCGATAGACAGGTAAATGAACAGAAGCGTCATTGATTTTCAGTTTTCTCGAGGATAAACAGATGGACAAATCGTGGATCCAGGTCCGCTGCCGGAACATGGCCGTATTCTTCGGCAATCCTGGAAAACAGGTTTTCCAGGGCCTCCTCCATGCGAACAGATATGTCATGGATGGAAATCCCGCTTTGGGCTGAAAGCCATTGGAGAAAATCGGATTTGGCCGAATCCCGGATCCCGGGTGTTTTTGTGCCTTGTTCCCAAAGCTCACTGAAAAAGGGCTGAAACGCATTGACCGGAATCGGCAGCGGAATCCGGGCCAGGCCCAGGCGGTCTTTTGCCCACAGGGTCAGCAGCAGGTTTTCATGGGTGATAAAATACCGCTTTGGCAGATAATGGGTATTGATGTCCATGCACGACAGCAGGTGGTCAAAGGCCGTGATTTCGTTTAAGGCGGCTTCGGCCGTCGCGATGTCCTGCATGGTTTCAAATTCCCGGTACATCCGGCCGGTTTGGTAATTGTCAAAAAATTTGGGCCGGGTCAGCAGAAGTCCGCCCACAAAACCCACAAGCCGCTCTCCCCAGAAACTCAGGGCCAGCCGGCGATGTGCGTACCAGGCATCGGCCTTCCATTTCCGGGCGTGGTTCCGCAGATCAACGGCCAGGGCGTAACCGGTTCGGAAGATGTCTGCCAGGCTGTAGTTGCTTAAGATCTCTGCGCTTTGTCCGGGTGCCGGCGGTTTTTGGGTCCCGGCCAGCCGGTGCAGGCCCAGACCGAGGTATGCGGAAACCTTTTCCACCACGTGGCCAAGCTCCTCGCGCTGGCGCACGGGCTGCTGGTCTGCTGCGATCACTTGATTGCACAGGGCGGCAAATTCCACCTGAAGCTCGTAGACAAGCTGGCTTGATTTGATTTGCCAGAGCGCCGTGCCGAAAATCCCGCTGTCTGAGAGCATGGAACTGTGCTGCACAGGCACCGGAAGGTTGAAGTCCGCATCAGATGCCGTATCCGGTGTCCGGGCCGGGCGTTTGCGCACCGATTCCGGCCGCATGGGGGCATATACGCCAACGGCTTCTTCAAACGGCAGAAATCCCTTTTCCGCAAGACGCACATTGCGAAACCGCAGGGCTTCTTCCTGGCTTTCGGCCTCCATGACGTTGACGCTGCGAAGCAGGGTGGCCTGGTAGGTCTGCAGGTCCTCGTCTGCAATGTGGCGAAGAAGCTGGTGGATGAGTTGCTGGCGCTCTTCCCGGTCGTCTTCGTCTTCAATGGCGTTTAAAAATCCGTCCAGGATGCGGACGTAAAAAACCCCGTCATGGGTGAAAAAGCCGTCCGGATAATCGCCGGGGTCTTCGTTTTCTTCCGGGAGCCGGATTTCAAGGGCCTCATGGAGATAGTATTCCAACAGGTCATATTTCTCTGATGCGGTCCACTGGTGGAAACGCGGCGGATCTGCCCGGGACAGCAGGCTCATCCAGTGGCCCAGGGCCTGGGTGTTGATGCGGTCCCGGTTCCAGATTTCCAGGTCCAGCAGGTATTCCCATTGTCGGTTGGAAGCCAGGGACAGCAGTTCCATGGCGTCTTCCGCCCCGATTTCGTGGACCAGAAAATATATGTCCTCTTCTGCCATGGAGTGAACCAGGGCAGTGGCCTGGGGGTGGTCCAGGAGTTCATCCAGGGCCTTTTCGGGCGGCTGCATTAAAATGCGCTGCTTGTCTGCAGCCAGCCGGGCCATGCGCTGCTGGTGGGCGGAGCGGATCTGCGTGTCTTCGGATTCGGAACTTGCCATTTTCAAAAAATCAATTCTGATGCGCCTGTAAAAAGTCTTTTTTACAGGCAGTGTTAAGTTTTAAGTGATTAAGTGTTAAGTAAAATCAAAAAGTTGTCTCTTTAGTGGTTGACGGAGATATCCGTTTTAGGACTTTTTACGGCACCATCAATTCTGTTTGCGTATAAATAAATTCAGGACGCCTTATTTTCCCGGGCACTGGGCACGGACGCCCGGATCAATGTCAGCGTCTGAATAGGCCTGGTCAAAATAATCTGAAAATTCCCTGGCTAAAGCTTCGGCCCGCTGCTCAAAGGCGTTTTTGTCAGACCAGGTATTTTCGGGATGCAGGATTTCCGCATCCACACCCGGGCAGGAGTCGGGCACGCTCAGGTGAAAGCGTTTGTTTTCCGTGTAGGACACATTGTCCAGGTGGCCTTCCATGGCCGCATCCAGCATGGCGCGGGTCTGGGTGATGTCAATGCGCGTGCCGGTTCCGTAAGGCCCCCCGCTCCAGCCGGTATTGACCAGAAATACCCGGGTCTGATGCTGTTTCATTTTCTCGCCGAGCAGGTTGGCGTAATACGAAGGCTTGTTGGCCATAAACGGCTGGCCGAAAAACCTGGAAAACGTAGTCTGGGGTTCCTTGATGCCGGTTTCCGTTCCGGCCAGCTTGCTGGTGTATCCCATGAGAAACCAGAGCATGGTCTGCTCGGCATTAAGCCGGGAAATGGGGGGCAGCACCCCGTTGGCATCAGCGGTCAGAAATATGATGGTGGACGGATGCCGGCCCGTGCCCTTGATTTTGACGTTGCTCAAATACCGCAGCGGGTAGGAGACCCGGCTGTTTTGGGTCAGGCGGGCGTCAAACTGGTCCACGGTGCCGTTGGGATATGTCATGCAGTTTTCAATGATCACCCCGTTTTCCTCGATTTCCCTGTGGGAAAACACGGCCTTGTAGATTTCGGGCTCTTTTTCAGGCTCCAGGTCAATGAGCTTTGCATAACAGCCGTGCTCAAAATTGGCGATGCCGTTTTCATCCCACCCGTGCTCGTCATCGCCGATCAAAGATCGGTTTTTGTCGGCCGACAGGGTGGTTTTGCCGGTTCCGGAAAGGCCCAGAAACAAAGAAACGTTGCCCTGGTGGTCTTCATTGGCCGAGCAGTGCAGGGGCAGAATGTTTTCATGGGGCAGGTAATAGTTCATGGCTGTAAACATGAGCTTTTTGGCGCTGCCGCAGTAGGCCGATCCGTATACCAGCCCAAGCCGGTTTTTGAAATCCATGGCAATGATCATGTCCGAGGTGGTGCCGTCCTCGCGTTTTCTGAGCCGGCCTTCATACCTGGAGGTGTCGATTTTGTCGTAAGGGGCGACCAGCAGGGTAAAGGGCTTGTCTGCAAACAGGCTTTTATCGATTTTTGAAGGCACGGGCCGGAACATGTTCATGGTAAACAGGCTGGTTAAGGCAAAATCGGTAACCGTCTGTACCGGCATGGCATACTGGGGATCCGCCCCGATGACACGGTCGGTGACATAAACCCGTGGTTTTTTCCACAGCACGGTCAGCGCATCAATCCAGAGACGGTGAAAGGTTTCCGGGTCAATGGACAGGTTGTTGGGCGAGGTCCAGTCAATGTGCTCCTCCAGTTCCGGGTAGCGAACGATCACCGTGTCTTTCGGGGAGCGGCCCGTTGATTCAGGCGGGGTCCAGGTGGACAGCGCACCGCAGGGCAAAACCAGCCCTTCGCGCTGGTCTACGGCATATCGGGTAATCTGGGCGCGTTTTAAATTGCGCAGAACCTCGGGATGAGTGGCGATCATCTGATTTAAGGTTTCAATGGCCATGGATTTACCTGCCCTGTTTAAGTGATTGTGGAATCATCCGCAGGCCCGCAGGCAAACTTTTCCGGCACCGGCATCTGCAGATCGATCCATTTGAGTATCTTGTCCATTTCCTCGCAAATCTCGGCAAGGGCCCGGCCCCTGTGGCTGACCCGGTTTTTCTCCGCAGCCGGCAGCTGGGCAAAGGATTTGCCCAAAGACGGGTAATAAAATACCGGATCATAGCCAAAGCCGTTTTGTCCGGTCGGCTCCCGGAGGATTTGCCCCTCGCATCGGCCTTCATAGGTAAGTGCTGCGCCCGTAGGCACGGCAATGGAGATCACGCAAACAAATGCCGCGCTCCGGTCCTGCTGGTTTTCCATCATTTCCAGCAATTTTCGGCATTTTTCCACGTCCGTGGCATCAGCGCCGGCAAACCGGGCCGAGTGCACTCCGGGCTGCCCGCCCAGGGCATTGACGCACAGGCCTGAATCGTCTGCCAGGGTTGGCAGTCCCAGTACCCGGGAGGCAAAGGATGCTTTTTTATAGGCGTTTTCGTCAAAGGTCTCACCGTCTTCATCGATTTCCGGAATCGGGCCGAAATCGTCGAGATTTTTTACGGTCACCGGATATCCGGACAGCAGTTCACGGATTTCACGGGTTTTTCCCGAATTCCGGGTGGCAATCACCAGGGTGGTTCGCTCGTCCATATGCGCCTCAGAGTCTGTAACAAAAAACTGTAAAACAGGATGATCCAGTCAGATTTCCAAATATTCTATCGGCTGGAAATGTCAGGAAATAAACCTTTTTTATACTGGATCTGTTTTTGATTGTAAACCCCTTTGATAGTGCCGCCTGCTTCCGGCCCGCTTTTCAACGAAAAATGTTTCATACAGGGTTTTTCCATGGTATAGGACCTCCAGGGCAACTCAAGGTCGGGATCTTTTTTTGGAACCAAAAAAACTGACCCCCACCGCAGGGTTCCTTTCTGTAAAAACATCATGCAACGTGAGAAACTCTCTAAAAGTTAACCCGAAACGTGAAAAAATCAAACCCAGTATAATAAAGGAACACGGCTTATGCACAAGCTGCTGCAGGACAATGCCGGAGAAACGCTGATGCTTCTGGGCAACGAGGCCATCGCCCGGGGTGCAGTGGAAGCGGGTCTGGCCTTTGCCGCCACATACCCGGGAACGCCGTCCTCGGAAATCTCGGCCAATTTTTTCCAGATGGCAAAGCAAAGCGACCTGTATTTCGAATACAGCACCAATGAGAAAGTGGCCCTGGAAGTAACCGCAGCCGCTGCCAATTCAGGGGTTCGGAGCATGTGCATCATGAAGCACGTGGGCATGAACGTGGCGGCAGATGCCATGATGACCCTGGCCTACGTGGGGGTAAAGGCGGGCCTGGTGATTCTTTGCGCAGATGATCCCTACATGTTTTCCTCCCAGAACGAGCAGGACAACCGGTATTACGGCAAGCTCTCGGGTCTTCCCATCCTGGAGCCGTCCGGCGTGGATGAGGCCCGGCAGATTATGCCATATGCATTTGAATTGTCCGAAACCCTCCAGGAGCCGGTGATTGTGCGCACCACCACCCGGATCAATCATTCCACCGGGCAGGTGGTGCTCGGTGAGATCACCCCGCCGAAAACAAAGGGAAGCTTTGTCAAGGATCCGTTTCATCTGGTTACCGTGCCGGCCGTGTCGCGCAACCTGCACGTGCGTTTGCTAAAGCGGCTGGACCAGGCAGAGGCCCTGTCCTGTGAGTCCAAATACAATTTTATCCATGGAAAAGGCCCCTGGGGTATTGTGGTCAACGGGGTGAGCTACAATTACGTGGCCGATGCAATCAGGGATCTGGGCATTGAAGACCAAACCCGGATTTTCCGCGTGGGTTTTTCCCATCCCATGCCCGGTGAAAAGGTAAAGGCCTTTCTTCGGGGGTGTGAAAAAGTCCTTGTGGTGGAAGAAGGCGAGCCCTACATGGAAGAGGCCATCCGCGCCCTGGCCCAGGAAGCGGGCCTGACTCTGCCCATCGGCGGCAAGGCCCCGCACCTGTTTTCCCGGCTGTTTGAATATGATCCGGCCATGGTGCGTGAAAAAATCGCCGCCTGGTTTGATGTGGCCCTGGAGCCGGCCGTGCCCCTGGATCTCTCCGATGTGCCGGAAATCCCCCAGCGGCCGCCCAACCTGTGTGCGGGCTGCTCACACCGGGCCACCTTTTATGCGGTCAACAAGGCCACCGAAGGCATGGCCACGGTCAAGCCCAATGATATCGGCTGCTACACCCTTGGGTTTATGCCCCCGCTGTCAGCAGGCGATTTTCTCATCTGCATGGGCTCGTCTGTGGGAACGGGATGCGGGTTTTCCCAGGTGCTCGATGACAAGGTCATCTCCTATATCGGGGATTCCACGTTTTTCCACTCCGGCATTCCGGGGCTGATCAATGCGGTTTTCAACAACCATGACTTGACCCTGGTGATTCTGGATAACCACACCACGGCCATGACCGGTCATCAGCCCCATCCGGGCGTGGACATGAGCGGCCTTGGCCAGGAGGGTTACGGCCGGGTCTCCATTGAGTCTCTGGTAAAGGGAATCGGCGTGCCCCATGTCAGCGTGATCCGGCCCTATAATGTCAAAAAAAGCGTGGCCGCTCTCAAAGAAGCCATCGAATTTGAGGGGGTCTCGGTTGTCATTGCCCGGCAGGACTGCGTTTTGCAGGCCCGGAGCCTGAAGAAACAAACCGGGCGCCCCTTTCGGGTGGATCCGCAGAAATGCGCCAATCACCGCAATTGTATCAATGACCTGGCATGCCCGGCCTTTTATATGGATGAAGACCGGGTCTGCATTGATGAGTCCATATGCACGGGCTGTTCGGTCTGCGCCCAGGTATGCCCGGAAAATGCCATTGTGCCCGTCAAGGAGAAAAAATAATGGATGTAACCCGACTGATCATCGTGGCCGTGGGCGGTCAGGGCAATCTGCTGGCCTCCCGTGTGCTTGGGGAAGCCGCCCGGCGCTCGCAGCTGCCCGTGCGCATGAGTGAAATTCACGGTATGGCCCAGCGCGGCGGGGTGGTGGAATCCGCCCTGGTTTTCGGAGATGCGCAAAGCCCCATTATTTCCGACGGCGAGGCCGATATCCTGGTGGGCTTTGAGCCGGCCGAAGCCCTGCGCGCGCTGAAAAAATGCAATGCCGACACCACGGTGATCATCAACACCGCCGCCCTGCAGCCCTTTACCGCAGCTATCGGAAAAGGCGTTTATCCGGATCTCGATGATATCCAGCGCCTGATCGCCTCCAAGTGCGCCCGGCTGATTTCCCTGGATGCCGCCGCCCTGGCCCGGGAGGCCGGAAACGTGCTTTCGGTGAACATGGTGCTGCTCGGTGCGCTTAGCGCAACAAACCTGATTCCCTTAAACGAGCAGAGCCTCAAAGATGCTATCAGCGCGGTGACCCGGCAGGCGTTTGCGGAAACCAACCTGAAAGCCTTTGAGCTGGGGCGCAAGGCCGCCACGACCTGAAAACGGCTGCTGTCTGAGCCGTTTTTATACCGCCGGCAGGTCCGGGGCACAAAAACGGGCGGCAATGTTTTGCTGCTCGTCTAATATCTCCCGGAGAATTTTCATGTCGGTCATGGGGTTCATGATCACCGCCCGCAGGACCACCAGGTTTTCACCGCATGCCGGATCTCCCCGGAGGGTGGTGCGCGAGACAAAACTGTAGCCCGCCTCCCGCTGCAGCCGCTGCAGGTCCCGGTTGACCCGGTTGATTGCGCTGTTGAGGCTGCACCTGCGGTCCTGGTTTTCGTCTTTGATGGCCTGCTGGATTTTTTGCGGGCAGTACCGGTAGGTGAGGATGTTTAATACCGGGCGGGTGACCAGTTCAAAATCCGGCCGGCTTTCAATTTCGTCTGCAAATGCCCCAGCGGTTTGGATTCCGTGGTCAATGAGCAGGGCATAGCCCTGGGACCCCATAATTTTCAGGGCTGAATCCAGAATCAGGCTGTTGGCCTCCCTGGAGCCGGAAAGCGACTTGATGCCCAGGTCCACTGATCCCCGGCGGTTGACGTAATTGGCGTGGTACTCGATAACATCGAGCAGTTCCGGGTCCCGGAAGTAAACCATCCCGCAGCTCATGGGCATGTAAAACTGTTTGTGCCCGTCAATGGTCACGGAATCGCTTTTTTCAATGCCGGCCAGCAGGTGCTTGTATTTTGCCGACAGCAGGGTGGGCCCGCCCCAGGCGGCATCCACGTGGAAATGAATGTTGTGGCGCCGGCACACGTCTGCCATGGGTCCCAGGGGGTCCACGGTGCCGGTCTCGGTTGCCCCGGCAATGCCCACGGCTGCAAGAATGCAGGTTTCGGGCGACTCGGAGCGGATGCGTGAAATGGTCTGCTCCAGGGCTTTGATATCAATTCTGTGGTGTTTGTCCGTGTCCACGGGAATGACGTTGTTGTTGCCAATACCCAGGATGCCGGCGGATTTTCTGAGGGAATAATGCACCAGGCGGGAGGCCAGGATCACGCAACGGTTGACCCCGTAGGCTTGGTAGGCTGCGGCCACCCCCTCGTTTTCTATGCCGGAAAATCCGTTTTTGGGGGCAAACTTTGCGTTTCTGGCCACCCACAGGGCAGTGAGATTGGCCGTGGTTCCCCCTTCGGTAAACACCCCCAGGGTGGTTTCCGTGTTCTGCACGTGGGCCAGGTAGAAGTCTTCCTCAAAATCATAGATTAACCGGTGGATTTTTGCGATGACCTGTTTTTCAATCACCGAGACCACCTTGGAGGTCTCAAGTTTGACCACGTTCTGGTTTAAGGCCGCCACGATGGTTTTTAGATGAACCATGAAAAACGGAATCGCCGAGGTCATGTGACCCACGAAATAAGGCGATGCCACGTTGACCGCATGAGGGGCGGTTTCATTGATCAGGCAGGCAATAACATCTGCGAGTTTTTTTTCCGGCTCCTCGCTGATATCGGTGCGCATGTAGTTCTGTGAAAGATCCCGCAGGCTTTTGGCCTCTGTAATGCCCACATGGCGCTTTAAAAAATCGTGGAGTCCGAAAAGAATCCGCTCCATGTACTTGATCAAGGTGGCCCGGGAATCATCGTCTTCAGGACGGATAAAGACCCTGGCCAGTCGCTGCCAGTCAGCGACCAGGTCCTTTTTCGGAGGTTGGGGGGCGTTTGCAGCCATTGATGTAACAACACTTTTGGTTTATGCTGTCTGTTGACAGCCGGTTTGTCTTGTTTGAAAAAAATACCCCATTAAAAAAGTTTTATACCATAACCGCAACCGTACAACAGGTCAACCCCAATTCCGGTGTTAGCCGCAAAAATCCGTGTTCCGGAAAAACCCCTTGAGGCTTAAAAATAAAAGACATGCTTGATCCGCAGAAAAAAAATGATTTTCAGCAGGCCCTGATCAACTGGTATCAGAGAAATGGCAGGGATCTTCCCTGGCGCCGCACCAGCGATGCCTACCGTATCTGGGTCTCGGAGGTGATGCTGCAGCAGACGCGTGTGGACACAGCTATCGGCTATTACCTTCGTTTTTTGGAAAATTTTCCGGCAATTGAAGACCTGGCTGCAGCCCCGCTTCAGCAGGTGCTCAAGAGCTGGGAGGGCCTGGGATATTATGCCCGGGCCCGGAACCTGCACCGGGCCGCGGCCATTGTGGCAGCAGACTATCAGGGAAAGGTGCCGGATACTGTTGAGGCCTTTACAGCCCTGCCCGGGGTGGGGCCATACATTGGTGCAGCCGTGTTAAGCATTGCCTTTGGCCGGCCCCTTGCGGTGGCTGACGGCAATGTCAAGCGGGTGCTTGCCAGGGTTTTTGCCGATCCCGCCCCGGTCAATGTCCCGGCCGCCCATAAGACCTATCCGGCCATGGCCGCAGATCTGCTGGACTGCCGGCGGCCAGGTGCCTTTAACCAGGCGCTCATGGAGCTTGGGGCCCTGGTCTGCCGGCCGAAGACCGCTTTTTGCCGGAATTGTCCGGTATTCTCCCATTGCCTGGCATATGGCCGCAACGAGACGGATCTGTTTCCAGTGCGGCGCAAAACCCGGCCTGTGCCTTTGCACCGGCTGGTTGCGGTCGTGATTCAAAAGGGTCGGAAAGTTTTGATTGTCTGCCGGCCGGAAAACGGCCTTCTCGGCGGGCTCTGGGAATTTCCCGGCGGCCGCATCAGCGGGGGGGAGTCGGCAATTGATGCCTGCCACCGCATTGCCGGCCAGACAGTCAACCTTCGGGTGCAAAACGCATATGAATGGACCCGGGTTCGCCATGCCTACACCCATTTCCGGGTTGAAGCCCGGGTGGTGATCTGCGATTATGCTGCAGGGCGCATCCGGCCAAACGGGCCGGCTGATTTTCAATGGGCCGGAGTGGGGGTTTTGCAAAAGCGCCCTTTTACCGGCATGACGCGCAGGTTTCTGCCGGCCCTGATGGAAAAACGCCAGGCAGTTGAATCAATCACAGGTGCCCTGAGTTGAATATCCGGCAAATTTCCCTTCAGCAATGTTTTGAGCAGATCCAGTCCGGCGACGTCCTGGTATGTGTCAACCGCCGTCTGGCCAGAAGCCTTTCCGGGCAATACGCCCGCTTTTGCCAGGCCCGGGGGTGTCGGGCCTGGCAAAGTCCGGATATTCTGCCGTACACGGCCTGGCTGGCCCGGGTGTATGCAGATCTGGCAGAAGATTTGTGGCAGGAGCAGCCCGGTGATCTGCCGGTGCTTTTGCTGGACGAATTCCAGGAGCAGTTGATCTGGGAAAAAATCATCTCTGAGTCCGAAGCCGGGGCCGGGCTTCTCGATACCCGGGCAACCGCCCGGCGCGTGCAGGACGCCTGGGCCCTCTGCCGTGAGTGGAAGGTTGCCGTGGGTGCGGATCAACACTGGCAGGCCCCGGACCCTGCGGTTTTTGCCGCATGGGCCCAGAGGTTTGAGCAGTTGTGCAAAGACGCCGGGTTCATGGACCGGGCCGGGCTGGCTGGTTGCCTGGCAAAAGCGGCTGAAGCCGGGAGTTTCATAAATGTTTCCGGCCTGATTCTGGCCGGGTTTGACGAGATCGCCCCTGCGGACCGGGATCTGTTTGAGGCCCTCTTTCACCGAGGTGTCCGGGTGACGGCCCTGGCTGCTGCCCAAAAGCGGGCAGATGTCTGCCGGGCGGGATTTGAAGACGATGCCGCAGAAATGCGGGCTGCTGCAAAATGGGCCAGAGACCGGGTGGAGGGTGATCCGGAGGCCCGCATCGGGGTGGTCTGCATGAATCTGGCTGAAGAACGAAGCCGGGTGCTGCGTGTGTTTGAACAGGTGTTTTACCCGTCTGTGCCCGGTTTTGCCGATCCTGTGGAGCATCCGGTGTTCAACATTTCAGCGCCTCCCATGCTCGTGCAATATCCGGCGCCTGCAGCCGCGTGCGCAATCCTGGAGCTGGCCCAAAAGCAGAAAGCCGATGCAGCCGCCTGGAGCCGGCTTCTGCAAAGCCCGTTTCTGGACGGGGGCCAGAGTGAATATCATTTCCGGGCCGTGGTGGATGCGGCCCTTCGGGAACAGGGCGATTTTCTATTGTCTGTCTCCCGGGTGGCATTTCTGGCCCGCTCGCTGGCGGGCGCAGGAGATGCTCCTGTATTGAGTGATTTGCTGCAAGGTTTGCAGCACCAGGCCCGGGGCCTGCCCCAAAACAATGCCCCGGACCAGTGGGCAAAAATCTTTGTCCGAATCCTGGATGCCGCGGGCTGGCCGGGCCAGCGCAGCCTGACAAGTGCCGAGTATCAGTCCGTGGCTGCTTTCAGGCAGGCTTTGGAACGGTTTGCAAAGCTGTATCCGGCAGCCGGGAACCTGAGCTTTGCCCGGGCCCGGCAGATTTTTGTTTCCATGCTGCATCAGATCCCGTTTGCGCCTGAACAGCCCGAGGCGCCCGTGCAGATCCTGGGACTGCTGGAGGCTGCGGGCCAGGAGTTTGATCATCTGTGGGTCATGGGTATGCATCATGATGCCTGGCCGCCTTCGGCCCGGCCCAATGCCTTTATTCCGTCAGCAGTGTCCCGGGCCCTGGGCCTGCCCCATTGCAGCCCGGAACGGGAACTCATTTGGGCCCGGCAGATGACCGCCCGGCTGCTGGGCGGGGCAGACCGGGTGGTCTGCTCCTGGGGGCAGAGCGACGGGGGCAGCCCGCGCCTGCCAAGTCCTTTGATCGCCCATCTGCCCGAAGCCGGCCCCCGGGAGTTTGAATTTCTGAACAAGGCCGATACATGGATCAGCCTGGCGGCCCCGGCTCAAATGGAAAAACTTTCAGATGTCTCCGGCGCCCCGGTACCCCCGGGTGCCGGGGTCTCCGGGGGTACCGGGATTTTCAGATCCCAGGCCGCCTGCCCGTTTCAGGCCTATGCCCGGTACCGGCTGGGCGCGCGGGGCCTGGAGATGCCGGCGCCGGGGTTAAACGCCCGGGACCGGGGCAACCTGGTCCATTATGCCCTGGAGGGGCTGTGGCGCCGGGTCAGGGATTATCAGAGCCTGGCGGATATGGATGAACCCGGGCTGGCCGTCTGCATCCAGGAGGCCGTGGCCGGGGCGGTTGAAAAAATGGCCGCGCACATGCCCGAAACCTTTACCCCCGGGTTTTGCCGGGTGGAAACCGACCGGCTGGCCGGCCTGCTGGCCGAGTGGATCAACCAGGAAAAAAACAGGGCCCGGTTTGTTGTGGAAGCCCTGGAAAGCCGGATTCATGTGTCTGTGGGCAACATGGCCATCCGCACGTTTGCCGACCGCATTGACCGCCTGGAAGACGGCCGGCAAATCATCATTGATTACAAGACCGGCTCGCCCTCGGCCAGTGACTGGTTTACCGACCGCATTGCCGAGCCCCAGCTTCCCCTCTACAGCCTGGCCATCGGCGGTGAAAACCTGGCCGGGGTGCTTTTTGCCCGGGTAAAAAAGGCAAATTGCGCCTATCTGGGCATTGCCGCATCAGAGGGCCTTGTGGACGGCATCGGCTGTGTGGCAGACGACAACAAGCTGGCACCGGATGCCGGCAGCATGGCCGAAGTGATAAGCAGCTGGGAGCAGGGACTTGTTCAGCTGGCCAAAGAAATCGCCTCCGGCCATGCGCCCGTATCCCCGCAATCGGTGAACAAAACCTGCCGGTATTGCGATTTGCACGGCCTGTGCCGGATACTGGAGGCCGGCCGTGAAAATCCGGCCGGGGAAGGGGTGCAATGAACGATATTGCCGATAAACACCAGCGCCAGCGCGCCCTGGATCCGGAAACCGCCTTTATTGTCCAGGCCCCGGCGGGATCGGGCAAAACCGGACTGCTGATCCAGCGGTATCTGAAACTGCTTTGCCGGGTCAATCATCCCGAGGAAATCCTGGCCATCACCTTTACCCGCAAGGCCGCAGCCGAGATGCGCAACCGGGTGCTCGGGGCCATAGACGGGGCGCAAGCCGGCAGCCGGCCTGAAAAGGAGCACGAGGCCGTCACATGGGAGCTTGCCCGGGATGTGTGCCAGCGGGACGCGGATCTGAACTGGAAAATCCGGGAAGATCCTTCCAGGATGCGGATTATGACCATCGACGCCTTGTGCGCGGGCCTGACCCGCCAGATGCCGGTGCTCTCCGGATTCGGTGCGCCGGGCCGTATTGCAGAAGACCCGGCGGATCTCTATGCCCGGGCTGCCAGAAACACGGTGGCGGAACTGGAAGCAGCCGGACCCGAAGCTGCAGCCATGGAGACCCTGGTGCGCCACCTGGACAACCGGCTGGATCTGGTGGAAAATCTCGTGGCCCTGATGCTGCCCCGCCGGGAGCAGTGGATGCGCCATGTGGCCGATATCCGGGATGCAGACGGTCTGCGGCGGATGCTGGAGGCGGCCATGGCAGATGTGATCAAAAACACCCTGGAGCAGATCCGGGATCGGTTTCCGGTTTCCTGTATCATGGATCTGGCGGATTTGTGCGGGTTTGCCGGGCAAAACCTCGAACACGCGGACCCGGAGTCCCCTGTTTGCGCGGCCCGGGAGCTTTCCGGCCTGCCGGGTACGGACATCGGGGATCTGCCCCTTTGGCAGGGCATTGCGCATCTGCTTTTGACCAAAGACGGCCAGTGGCGCAAGACCGTAAACAGGAGCACCGGGTTTCCGGCCCCGTCCTCGGTGCGCGATTCCGGGCAAAAGGCATTTTTTGAAGCCAGGAAACGTCAGTTTAAAAACCTTGTGGCCGCCCTGGACACAGACCCTGAGCTGGCCGGAATCATAGACGGGTTTCGCCGCCTGCCGGCGGCCGGCTACACCGACGGCCAGTGGGCGCTTCTCCAGGCGCTGTTTGTGATTTTAAAGCGGGCGGCCGGACATTTGGCGGCCATTTTCCAACAAACCGGGCAGGTGGATTTCTCCGAAATCGCCATCCGGGCCAAGGCCGCCCTGGGCGATGCCCAGGAACCAACCGATCTTGCCCTGTCTCTGGATTACCGGATATCCCACATTCTCATGGACGAGTTCCAGGACACCTCCATCAGCCAGTTTGCCCTCATGCAGCAGCTCACCGCCGGGTGGGTCCCGGGAGACGGCAGAAGCTTTTTTGCCGTGGGCGATCCCATGCAGTCCATCTACGGATTCCGGGAGGCAGAGGTGGGCCTGTTTTTAACCGCCTGGGAGCAGGGACTCGATACCCATTTGCCCTTAGAGCCCCTGCTGCTGGAAACCAATTTCCGCTCCGGCCCCGGCATTGTCAGATGGGTCAATGCCGCATTTTCACAGGTGCTGCCGGAAACCGCTGATGCAGACTCCGGAGCCGTGCCCTACATGCCCGCCACTGCCGCGGCATCCGGGGGGCGGGAAGAGGCCGTGTTTGTCCATGCGGGTGTTTATGCAAAACAAAACAAGGACGACGTGAATGTCCAAGAGGCAAGAGATGTGGTTTGCTGCGTGCAGCAGGCCCTGGAGTGCGACAGTCGGGAAACGGTAGCCGTGCTGGTGCGCAGCCGGCCGCATCTGCAGGCCATTGTTCCGGAAATGCGGGCTGCGAAATTGCGCTTTTGTGCAGTGGAAATCGATGCCCTGGGCAACCGGCCGGTGATTCGGGATCTGGTGTCTTTGACCCGGGCAATAAACCATCCGGCAGACCGCATTGCCTGGCTGTCTGTGCTGCGGGCGCCCTGGTGCGGGCTGACGCTAAAGGACCTGCACGCCATTGCCGGCGATGATTTCAAAACCCCGGTCCCGGAATTGATCCATGATCCGGACCGACTGGCTGGTGTAAGCCATGACGGCCGCATGCGGTTGGAGCGCATCCGGCCGGTGCTGGATGCGGCAGTGGAGCGCAGGGCAAGACAGAGCCTGCGGCGGCGGGTGGAAGAGGCATGGATGGCCATGGGCGGTCCGGCTGCCGCAGATCCGGCTGATCTGGCGGACGTGGATGTTTATCTCGATTACGTGGAGGCCCGGGCCGGCGCAGAGCCCCTGGCGGATATGGACGCCTTTGAACAGGGGGTAATGGAGTTGTTTGCCCAGCCTGATCCGGGTGCGGACAGCCGGCTGCAGGTCATGACCATTCACAAGGCCAAGGGCCTGGAGTTTGACACGGTGATTCTGCCCGGGCTGCACAAGGCCCCGCGCGGCCAGGATCCGGCCCTTTTGCTCTGGCAGGAGCGCGCAGGGGCGCCATTTGAAAAGTCGCTCCTGATGGCCCCGATTTCCGGGGCCGGAGAGGATACGGACCCGACTTATCAGTATATCTGGCGCCTTGAGCAGGAAAGAAGAAACCATGAAGCCGGAAGGCTTTTGTATGTGGCCGCCACCCGGGCAAAAAAGCGGCTTCACATTTTTGGCGCAGCATTTTTGGACCGGCAGGGAAATCTCATGAAACCCGATTCCCGCTCCCTGCTGGCAGTGCTCTGGCCGGCTGTCTCAGAAGAATTTCAACAGGCCGCAGCCCGGAAAAAACCCTCTGGCGCAGATGCGCCGGCAAAAGACCAGGAAACTTCCCATCCCTGCATTTACAGGCTGGCCGCCCACTGGCACCCCCCTGCCCCGCCTGCGGACGTATCCGTGAAAGCCAGGGGGGAGTTCCCGGATTTGCAGATCCCGGAGGATTCAGGGATAGCCGATTCAGGAGACGAATCGCTTTTGCCGCGGTTTGACTGGGCCGGGATGACCGTGCGCCATGTGGGGTCTGTGGTGCACAGGTGGCTGAAAAAAATCTGCGAGCAGGGTCCGGAAAACTGGAGCGCTGCGAAAATTGCGGCAATCCGGCCGGTTTTGCAAAAACAGCTTGAATTTGAGGGCGTGGGGCAGGCAGAGATCAGCCATGCCGTGGCCCAGGTCGAAACCGCCCTGTCCAATGCCATTTCCCATGAAACCGGAAGATGGATTTTATCGGCCCATCATGGGGGCGCCTGTGAATACGGGGTCAGCGGTTTTTACGGCCGTGAGCTCATCCACGGCATCATTGACCGCACCTTTGTGGATGAAAATAATGTACGCCGGATCATTGACTATAAAACCGGCATTCACAGCGGCGGCGGCATCGGGGCCTTTCTGGACCGTGAACAGCAGCGCTATCAGGCTCAGATGGACAGGTATGCCGCCTTGATGCGCCAGATGGAGCCCGGCCGCATTGTGTGCCTGGGGCTGTATTTTCCCATGATCCCGGCCTGGCGCCATTGGTCGGATTTGCAGGAATAAAACAAACAAAGCAAGGAGGCCAAATGAAATCTTATCGCAAGGAATTGGTTTTTGACGTTCCCACCCGCCGCGCGTTTATCAATATCACACCCCGGGTGGAACAATGCCTGGCTGAAAGCGGGATTAAAGAGGGCATCGCGCTTGTCAATCCCATGCACATCACAGCCTCGGTATTTATCAATGACGACGAATCCGGACTGCACCAGGACTATGACGAGTGGCTGGAGCGGCTGGCTCCCCATGAGCCGGTGTCCCAGTACCGCCACAACGTGGGCGAGGACAATGCCGATGCCCACATGAAACGCCAGGTCATGGGCCGGGAAGCCGTGGTTGCCGTAACAGACGGGCGGCTGGATTTTGGTACCTGGGAGCGGATTTTTTACGGTGAGTTCGACGGCCGCCGCAAAAAACGGGTTCTGGTCAAAATCATCGGGGAATAACAAAAAGGCCGGATAATCAGGTTTATTTCAGCCTTGGGGCGATGAGCCGGTCCATGTGCACGGCCTGGTCGCGTTCGCTCCAGGCAAAATCGGCCAGAGAAGGGTGTTCGATCTCTCCGACTTCCCGGCGGATCTGCTCCACCTGGTTGATGTTGCTGATAAACACCGCCACCAGGTCCGGGTCAAGCTTGATCCCCTGTTCTGAGCGGATGATTTCCACGGCCACTTCCAGGGGATAGGGGTCCTTGTAGGGGCGCCTGGAGGTAAGGGCATCAAAAATATCGGCAATGCCCACGATGCGCCCGCTGATGGGAATTTCTTCCTTTTTCAGGCCCCTGGGATATCCGGATCCGTCCCATTTTTCGTGGTGGTTCAACGCGATTTCATGGGCGGTTTTGAGCACATCCGCTCTGGATTCGCCCAGGATGCTGGCGCCGATGGTGGTATGGGTCTTTATGGTTTCAAATTCCCCGGCGGTCAGCCGCCCGGGCTTGAGCAGGATCTGGTCGGGAATTCCGATTTTGCCGATGTCATGCATGGGAGAGGCGTACTGGATGAGTTTGACGGTTTCATCTGCAAGACCGATTTTTTCAGCCATCAGGGTGCAGTAGCGGCTCATGCGCACGATATGATCGCCGGTTTCCTCGTCCTTGTATTCCGCCGCACTGACCAGACGGTTGATCGTGTCCAGGTAGGCGTACTGGAGTTCCTCATGCGCCTCTTCCACCTCGATTAAGGCATTTTTGAGCTCAACAGAGTATTTTTCCAGTTTTTTAACGGAATTCTGGAGTTCCGTATTGATATGGTCCCGTTCCACGAGCAGATAGCGCATGCGCAGCACGCGCTTGAGCCGTATCATCAGTTCCTTGAAGCTGATGGGCTTTTGGATGAAATCGCTTGCCCCGGCCGTGACAATGGACTCGTAGTTGTAGTCTTCTGTGAATCCGGTCATGACCATAACATCGCTGTCATAAGCGGCCTTGATTTTTTTCAGCAGATCTACGCCGTTCATGCCCGGCATACGGATGTCAGTGAGCACAACATCGAAATGGTTTTCAGCCATAACCGAAAGGGCCTGCTCTCCGTTTGCGGCTGTGCGGCATGTGTAGCCGGCCTTGGACAGGGCCTGAAAAAGCATTTCCGTGATGGGCGTCTCATCATCGACCACCAGTACGGGAATCTCGGATGGTATTTTTACATTCTGAAGATTCATCAATGCATTGCTTTCCTGCTTTTTTGTCACTTTTGTTCTTTTACAGGTATTTGCCCCATGGAATCAAGGGTTTTCCGAATGACCCCGGCCATTTCCTGCCTGGAGATGGGCTTGAGCAAAACGGCCTGGATGTCATCTTCCAGGGTGGTTTCCCGCGTGATTTTTTCACTGTACCCGGAACACAGGATCACCGGGACATGACTGCGGATCTGCCGGATTTTCCGGGCCAGCTCAATGCCGCTGATCTGCGGCATGCTCTGGTCGGTGATGATCAGGTCAAATTGATCAGGGTTGGCTTTAAAGGCATTAAACGCCTCTGGGCTGTCAGAAAATGCAGTGACCTGGTAACCCAGTTTTTCCAGGGTCATTTGTTCGACTTCAAGAACCCCTTTTTCATCATCAACCAGCAAAATTCGTTCACTGCCTTCAGGCAGGCCAGTGTCGGGTTTCGGGTCGGGCTGCCGGTCCTGGCGGCTTTTGGCTGCTGGCAGGTAAACATGAAAGCGGCTTCCTTTCCCGGGTGTACTGTTTGTGATAATGATGCCCCCGGCGTTTTGAGCAATCCCGTAGCTCACTGACAGGCCCAGGCCGGTGCCTTTGTCCTGGGATTTGGTGGTAAAATATGGATCAAAAATCTTTTCCATCACCTCGGCGGACATGCCGCATCCCGTATCTGATACAGTGATGCGGATATAGGCGCCGGCATCAAGCTGGGCATGGAGTCCGGTGTTTTCAGCAGTGACCCGCACCCGCCTGAGCTTGATTTCAAGTTTTCCGGTTGGCTGGTTTTCCATGGCGTGATAGGCGTTGGTGCACAGGTTCATGATCACCTGGTGGAGCTGGGCCGGGTGAATGGTCACTTCGCCCGCATCCTGCTGGATGTCTGAGTGGATTTCAATGGATACGGGGATGGTGTTGCGAAGCAGTTTCAGGGTTTCCTTGATGATGGGCTCAACCCGCACAGGTTCCGGATCCTGCTCGGTGCTCTGGCGGCTGAAGGCCAGAATCTGGCGCACCAGCCCCTTGGCCCGGTCAGCAGCCTGGAGCACTTTTTCCAGATTTGCAGCCGCCGGAGTTTGCGAAGGGATGTCCTGGAGGGCGAGTTCCGTATATCCGATGATGGGAAACAGTACATTGTTGAAATCATGGGCAATACCTCCGGCCAGGGTGCCGATGGATTCCATTTTCTGAGCCTGCTGAAGCCGGGCTTCGAGCTGCCGGGTTTTCCTTCGGGCCTGGATGCGTTCTGAAATATCCCGGGTGATCCCCCGAAAACCCGCGGGTTTTCCTTTATTGTCGTAGAGCAGGGAGACCGAGGCTTCCAGGTGCAGGATGCTGCCGTCTTTTCTGCGGGCTTTCCAGTTAAATGCCTTGACCGGATTTCCGGTTCGGTAGACGTAGTTGAAGGTTTCAAATACGGACTGAACGTCTTCTTCGTCAATGAGCTTTTTGTAGCTCTGCCCCTTGAGCTCCTCCCATGTGTAATTGTGCATGCGGAGTATTGAACGGTTTAACAGCCGGTAATGACCGGCCAGGTCCACTTCGTAATAACCGTCTTCAATGGTGTTTAAAATGGTCCGGTATTTTTTTTCGCTTTTTTTCAGGGCTTTGCGCGTTTTGTGCTGTTCGGTGACGTTTCTGGCGATGCCGCGCACGCCGGCAACCCCGCCGCCGCTTTTGTGGATCAGGGTGCTGGTGTATTCCAGGATCAGGTCTTTTCCGTCCTTGTTGACCAGCCGCAGGTAGCCATGGTCCTTGCCGTTTTTGCGGACCCGTTGAAGATATTGGTCTACCTGGGGGAGATAGGGGGCGCGCACCAGGTTTCTGAGATTCATCTGCTTTAACTCGGTGGCTGAATAGTCTGAATCCCGTCTCACGGCGCTGTTGAATTCAGAAAAATTGCCGGAAAGATCGTGGAAGAACACATAATCATTTAGATGGTTAAGGATGTCTTCCATTGACTGCTGCTGCCGGATGGCTTTGTCTGCGGTCTTCCGCTGCCGGTTGATTTCGGCTTTCATTTTCCGGATTCTGCTTTGCTGGCGCAGCAGCAAAATCAGAAAGCAGGCCAGCACAAAGGTCAGCAAACCGGCCGCCGCCCCGACCCATCCGGCATAGCCGGTTTGACAGAGCCATGTCCCGGTTTGTTTGACAAAAGGGGCGGTTTCTGCTCTTGCGGATGCAGGCAGAAAACACGCAAGAAAACAGACCGGAAAAATCCGGCGGTCAATATACTTGATCATTGCGCGTGTCCGAATTGGCGGTTATGCAGGAATGCCTTTTGCTGTGCACAATTCGTTTAACATATTTTACGGGGGCTTAAAAGTGGAAAAAATCTATTTTTATTTTGAAATTTTGGGTGTTCCTTGATTTTGCCCAAAAGGCTCGCTATGTTGCCCTTGCATGCCGCAGGTGATCTGTTTTTCGCCGGTTTGCCCGGAAAAGGCGGCTTGCATGTTTTTTTTGGGATACAACTCAACCAGTCAATATTTGCCGTATGAGTACAAGTCAACAAATCCGGAAACAAATCGCCCGGCTTCGATCAAAGACGGACCGCGCCCTTCACTGCGACCGGCATGCCGTGGAGCGCGAAATCCGTGGTCTTGAAAAGGGCAATGCCGGCAAAAAAAAGCCCAAAGATCCGATAAACATTCTTCAGCGCGCAGAAAAGCGAATTGATGCCTCCATTGCCGTGCGAAAACAGCGTATGGACAATCTCCCGGAAATTTCAGCCAACCCGGATCTGCCTGTATGGGAAAAGCAGGATGAGATCACAGCAGCCATTGCCGCCCACCAGGTGGTGATCATCTCCGGGGAGACCGGATCGGGCAAAACCACCCAGCTGCCCAAGTTCTGCCTGCAGGCCGGCCGGGGTATTGACGGGCGCATCGGTTGCACCCAGCCCCGCCGCATTGCCGCGGTCACCGTGGCAGACCGCATCGCAGAGGAACTCGGCCAGCAGACCGGGGCCAGTGTGGGCTGCAAAATCCGGTTTTCCGACCGGGTCAGCAACCAGACCGTGATCAAGATGATGACAGACGGGGTTTTGCTCGCAGAAACGCAAGGGGACAAGTATTTAAACGAATATGACACCCTGATCGTGGACGAGGCCCATGAGCGAAGCCTCAACATTGATTTTCTCCTGGGACTGCTTAGGGGCCTGGTCCGCACCCGCCCGGATTTGAAGGTGATTGTCACATCTGCCACCATTGACACGGAAAAATTTTCAAAAGCCTTTGGAGATGCGCCCATCATCGAGGTCTCCGGCCGCATGTATCCGGTGGAGGTGCGCTGGTTGCCTCCGGAGGACGCCGGCGGCGAGGCAGGGGAATATTCTTACGTGGACGCGGCTGCTGCGGCCATGGACCGCATTGAACAGGAGTCGGCCTTTGGCGATGTCCTGATCTTCATGCCCACGGAACGCGATATCCGCGAGACATGCGAGATCCTTGAGGGCAGAAGATACAAAAACGCTGCGATCCTGCCCCTGTATGCCCGGCTTGCCGCAGTCGACCAGGTACGGGTATTTCAACCGGCCCGGGGAAGAAAAATCGTGGTGGCCACCAACGTGGCTGAAACCTCCATTACCATCCCGGGCATCAAGTACGTTATTGACACGGGCCTGGCCCGGGTCTCGCACTATCATCCCGGCACCCGCACCACCGCCCTTCCGGTTTCCCCGATATCGCAGAGCAGCGCAGACCAGCGCATGGGCAGATGCGGCCGGGTGCAAAACGGGGTCTGCATCCGGCTTTATTCCGAAGAGGACTATCTGTCCCGGCCTGTCTACACCCTGCCCGAGATCCTGCGGGCCAACCTGGCAGAGGTGATTTTACGCATGATTTCCCTGCGCCTGGGTGCGATCCGGGATTTTCCCTTTGTGGACGCCCCCCCGCAAAAACAGATCAGAGACGGATTTGATATCCTGGATGAACTCGGAGCTGTTGAAAAGCCGGCCAAGGGGAAAAAAGGGTCCGCCAAAATGCCCCGCCTGACCCAAAAGGGCCGGATCATGGCCAAAATGCCCCTGGATCCAAGGCTTTCGCGGATGCTTATCGAGGCGGACCAAAACCAATGTCTGGGCCCGGTCACGGTGGTGGCCGCAGCCCTTTCCGTGATCGATCCCAGGGAGCGGCCAGAGGGCAAGGAGACCAAGGCTGATCAGGTACGGGCGCCTTTTGTGGATCGGGCCTCGGATTTTATCACCCTCTACAACCTGTTTTGCGCCTGTACCCAAAACAGTGAAAACATCCGGCCCAGGGTCCGGGCCGGCGAGCTCAAGCGCTTTTGCCGGGATTATTTTCTTTCATTTAAACGCATGCGCGAATGGTTTGATGTTTATGACCAGATGGTGGACCTGCTGGCCGAATCCGGGCTCGAAATCCGCCCCCTGCCCGGTTCCGGGCCGGAAAACCAGGAAAAGGAAAAAAAGACGGCTGCCAAAAAGGGGAAACCGGATTTTTCCGATTTGTACACCGCGGTTCACAAGTCCGTGACCAGCGGGTTTTTGTCCAATATCGCCCGGCGCAGGGAAAAAAACCTTTACTGGGCCGCCCGGCAGCAGGAGGTGATGGTTTTTCCGGGCTCAGGGCTGTTTAACAGGGCCGGTGAATGGATCGTTGCCGCAGAGATCGTGGAAACCACCCGGAAATTTGCCAGAACCTGTGCCAATATCGATCCGGCCTGGCTCGAAGCCCTGGGCGGGACCAGGTGCAAATACACCCATCTCAACCCCAGGTGGGAGAAAAAACGCGAGGCTGTGGTGGCAGACGAGCAGGTCAGCCTCTACGGGCTCATCATTGTTTCGGCCAGGCCCGTGTTATACGGCAGAATCGATCCGGATGCGGCAGAAGAGATCTTTATCCGAAACGCCCTGATTGAAGGCGATGTGCAGACGGTTTTGCCCTTTATGACCCATAACTGGTCTTTGGCCGAGCAGATCCGGGACAGGGAAAACCGCATCCGCCGACGGGATCTGCTGGCCGGTGAGGCCGATATGATGGCGTTTTACAAAGATCGGCTTTCCGGGGTTTATGATATGCGCACCCTGAAAAAAAAGATTCGGGATGCGGGTTCGGACGATTTTTTAAAAATGTCTGAACAGGATCTTATGGCCGCTGATGCAGACACAGACGAGCTGGCCCTGTACCCGGATCAGATCCGGCTGGGAGGGCAGCGGTTTTTTTGTGAATATGCGTTTAATCCAGGCGGTGATGATGACGGGGTTACAATCCGGGTGCCGGCCTCGGCCGCCGGCCGGGTGCCCAAACAAAGCACGGACTGGGTGGTGCCGGGCCTGCTGGAGGAAAAAATCACCGCCCTTATCCGTAACCTGCCCAAAAAATGGCGCAGGCAACTGGTTCCGGTTTCTGAGACGGTTTCGCGGATCATGGGTGAGATGCCCATGTATCGCGATTCTCTTGCCGGCAGTCTGAGCCGGTTTATATATGATACATTTCATGTGGATATTCCGGCAAACGCATGGAGCGAGGATGCGCTGCCCGATCATCTCCGGCTCCGGTTTTCCCTGGTGGATCCGGAGGGAAAGGAGCTGGCCGCCGGCCGGGACAGATCTGTTTTGACCCGGGGTGCGGCAAAAGAGGGGCTTTGCGATGACCTGCAGGAGGAAAGGCAAAAATGGGAAAAACAGGGGCTCACGGACTGGGATCTGCCGGATCTGCCTGAAACCGTATCCGTGTCCGGGGCCGGCGGACAGGCATGGCCGGTGTATCCGGCCCTGGTGCCCGGGAAAAACGGGGCGGATTTGCGGCTGATAGACAACCGCAGTCAGGCCGAAGAAACCCATAAAAGCGGGGTGGCCTGCCTGTATGCCCATTATTTTGCCAAATCCTTCAAGCATTTGCGCCGCAGCATGAGCCTGCCGGCTTCGGCAAAAACCATGGCGGTGTATTTCGGGGGAGCTGACGCGGTGGCCGACCAGATGGTGCACAGGGTCCAAACCGAGCTGTTTGCCGTCAATATCCGGACCCGGGCGCAATTTTACGACCACGGGGAGAAAAATATCAACCGGATCATGGAAAGGGGCATGGAGATTCAAAAGGCCGTTCTCCGGGTGCTTGAGGCCCATCACAAAACCCGGCAGCAGGTCCACGGCTTTGAAACCCGGCATTTCAAGGCCGGCCCGGCCCCCGGGCTTCTGGAGCAGATCCGCACCCGGATCTCCCAACTGGTCCCGGAAAATTTCATTGAGCTCTATGATACAGAGACCATGGCCCATCTTCCAAGGTACCTGGAGGCTCTGGGCTTAAGGGCCGAGCGGGGGATCAATGATCCGGACAAGGAAAAGGCAAAGGCCGCGCGCCTGGATGCGTTCGAGGAGTTTCTCACCGAACTGATCCGGTCTTTGGATGAATCGGCATCCGCGGAAAAACGCCGACAGGTGGAAGCCTTTTTCTGGATGATCCAGGAATTTGCGGTATCTTTGTTTGCCCAGGAATTAAAAACCGCAGTCCCGGTCTCAGAAAAGCGGCTAAAGCAGATGTATCAGGAAATCAAGAGAATGACCTAGGAACTGACCCCGGCAGACGGGTCCCGGATCAGGTTCCGGTACCAGGCGGCTTGTTTCAATTTTCCCCGTTTTTCGCATCCCTGGGCATAAATCCGGCATTTTTCAGAAAGTGCGGCTGCAGCGGCCCGGTATTGTCCGGGGCTGAGCCGGCCAGAGGCCATGACATGGCAGATGGCGGCAATCCGGTAGCGGTCCAGCCCGGGCCGGGCCGACAGTTGATCAGCATGTCCGCCCTGCCTGACGATCAAGGGCGTGGGAATCAGACCCACGGGTTCGGTGCAGGTGATTTTGAGCCACAGATCATAGTCCTCGCATGCAGGCAGGGCTTCGTTAAATCCCCCGTGCTGCTCAAACAGGGATCTGTGCAGCATGACCGCAGAGGGGCTGATCAGGCAGAGCCAAAGGGATGGCTCAAAAATATGGCCTTGCTGCTTTTGATGACGCCGGCCCGGGTTCACGCGCTTTTTTTTGCGGATCCAGTATTCTTCTGTCTGGCAGATGCGCATCTGCGGATTTTCGTTAAACCATGCCATCTGCCGGGACAGTTTTTCGGAAAGCCAGTAGTCATCAGAGTCCAGAAACGCGATCCATTCGGCTGCCGCCGCGCGCACACCCCGGTTTCGCGCGGCACTCACCCCGGCGTTTTCCTGGTGAATGACACGGATGCGCTCCGTGTAGGCCGAAAGGATTCGGGCTGTGTCATCGGTTGAGCCGTCATCAACCACAATGAGCTCAAAGGGCGCATACTTTTGTGCCAGCACCGAGTCCACGGCATCGGCAATAAAGTCCTGCCGGTTGTGAACCGGGATGATCACTGAAACAAGGGGGTTTTGCCGCACATTGTCCATCATCGGGTGTAAACAATGCCTCCGTATCCCACAAAGGTGCTGCCGGGATTTTTTTCATAACTGGAGCCGTAGCCCACCAGGTGCCCGGCAGTGGCCCCAAGGCTTTTGGATGCGTCAATGGCCGCAGCCGCTGCTCCGGCACAGCAGGCGTTTTGATTGGAAAGGCCTTGTTCTATCACTGCCGGGCCGTCCATTTCCAGCATTTTGTCAATGACCCGGCGGTCGTTTTGGCTCTTTACCCATTGATAGGCATCCGGTCCTGTGCCGGCTGGGGTGAAGTTGAAATCGGGTCCGTAATGGGTCAGATCCGTTGATCCGATCACTTTTGCCGAAAGATTGAGCTCCGCGGCCTTTTCTGCCGCAAACCGGCCCAGTTCCAGGGCGGTTTGGGAAGGGGGGGCGCCAATTGTGACTATTCTGGAATCCGGGAAAAAATGTTTCACAAAGGGCAGCTGGAGTTCAATGGTGTTTTCCGGCACAAAATTGTCCGGTGTTTCAATGGCGCAGGAAAATTTTTCAGCCACGGCTTGTGCCAACTGCTCCTGGATTTCAATATCGCCCAGGGGTGTCTGCCATGCGCCCCGGGTCATCATAACGGGCCGGGTTCCGGGCGGCAGGTGCATGCCGAAAACGATGACCACGTCCGGGTCCGGTTCTGCCGTATCGCCCCGCACATGGGCGATGACCCGGCAGGCCAGGTCCCCGGAAAAAGCCCAGCCCGCATGGGGCACGATGCCGCCGGCAACGGCGCCGGAAATTTTTGCGGCAAAGCGGTTTTGTTCCAGAAACGACCGGATCATGCGCTTGCATTCATCAGGATTCCCGGGATACCAGGAACCGGCAAACGCGGGTTTTCGCTTACGCATAATGGCCCCACCTCCTTATAAGACTGATTTTTTCTCTCTGTGGATCAGGGTGCTTTGATTGTGTCTGTGTCTTGCCTGTATTCTGAAAATGGTTATGTTATCATTGAAATGCAACCCATGTAATAAATGATGGCACCGTAAAAAGTTCAATATCTGCGTTACGCGCGATTTCTCAGAATTTCACGTACTGATAATAAGTACGCTGCATTCTTCGAAATTGCGCAAGCCTTGATCTTGAACTTTTTACGGCGCCATCTGAAAATCGACTTTTTGCGATTGCGTCATAAATACAACCCAAAAAACAGAATCATGACACAGGAGTTTTCTGATGCCCATTTATGAATACCAGTGCAAGAAATGCAATTGCGTGTTTGAAACGCTTGTGCTGGGAAAAGACAACAAGGCGCCGGCATGTGACAATTGCGGCAGCCGCCAGGTGGTGCGGAAAATGAGTTTTGTCAACACTTCCGGCGGGAGCGCCAAAAACATCTCCGGTAAATGCAGCCCCAATCCTTCATCGGGATTTTCCTGAGCTTAATGCCGGACGGGCGGCCGGGGGCCGCCCTTATTGAAATTTGGAAATGGTTTTTTCAAACCCCGGCATGGCATCGGTGATGGTCTGATCGGTCACGCAGAAGCTGAGCCGGAAATAACCGGGCGCGCCGAATCCGCTGCCCGGAACCGCCAAAATGCGCTCCTGCTGCAAAGCGCCCACGAATTCCACATCATCTTTGACCGGGCTTTGGGGAAAAAGGTAAAATGCGCCCGCGGGCCGGACAAATCGGTATCCGAGCCGCTCCAGGCCGTCGCACAAAAGGTTGCGCTTGCGGTCGTATTCGGCAATATCCACGCTGGTTCCCTGCACCAGAGCAACCAGCCGCTGCATCAGGGCCGGGGCGTTGACAAAGCCCAGAATCCGGTTGGCCAGGGCCATGGCGGCAAGCAGTTCCTGTTTTCCGCCCGCTGCCGGGTTGACCGCCGCAAACCCGATGCGCTCGCCCGGAAGGGAAAGATCCTTGGAATAGGAAGTGGCCATGACACTGTCTGCATAACAGTCAAACACCCCGGGCACCTCGATGTTGTCATAGACGATCTTTCGGTAGGGTTCATCCGAGACCAGGTAGATGCGCCGGTTGAACTCCCGGCTTTTTTTCTCCAGGCACCGGCCCAGTTCCGCAAGGTTTTGGGCGGAATAAACCTGTCCGGTGGGGTTATTTGGGGAATTGATAACAACCGCCCGGGTCTTTGGGGTAATGGCGGCTTCAATGGCGGCCACGTCTATGGTGAAATCCGGCCGGGTGGGCACGGCCACGAGCCTTCCCCCGTGGTTGTCGGCATAAAAGCCGTATTCCACGAAATAGGGCGCCGGGGTGATGACCTCATCGTCGGGGTCCAGAATGGCCTTTAAGACAATGTTTAACCCCCCTGCAGCCCCGCAGGTCATGATGATTTCGTTTTCCGTGATCTCAATTCCCTGTTCTTGCCCCAGAAAATCGGCCACAGCCTTACGCACATGGGGGTACCCCGTGTTGGGCATATAGGCGTGCAGCCCTGGTGCGGGATCTGCGGCGACCTGCTCCAGATGGTCTCTGACCTCTTCCGGCGGCTCCATGTTGGGATTTCCCAGGGAGAAGTCAAACACGTTGTCTGCGCCGTGGATGGCCTTTAAGCGCGCACCCTCTTCAAACATTTTCCGTATCCAGGAGGATTTTTCAATAAAATCCCCCATCTTTCTGGCAATTGGCATAAGTCGTTCCGCTGTGATCCCTTCGGATTGTGTCAAGTATGGTCTTGCTACACCGATTCAACAGATTTGATCTCCGGCAGTTCCTTTTTCACCAGCCGCTCGATTCCGTTTTTCAGCGTCATCTGGCTCATGGGGCATCCGGCGCATGCGCCCTGCAGCCTGACCTTGACCACGCCGTCCTCCACATCCACCAGTTCCACGTCCCCGCCGTCTGCCTGCAATGAGGGGCGGATTTTATCAATCACTGCCTGTACTTGTTCTTTCATCTCTTGTCTCCTTATGTATTTGTCTGTGTTGGATTAACCACTTGTTTTTTCAAGGGTTAAATTATAATTATAAGCCAGATTGCATTGATTTGCAAATGATATTTTTCAGCCACGCCTTTGGGGCGCAGCCGCCGATGCCCCCGATATTGGGCAAAGTCATGGGATTTGTCTTTATGTCTGTCTTTTGCGGTAAAAATCGTCCCTGAAGGTCAAAAACCGATCTTTTTCAATGGCCGATCGCAGTTGGCCCATCAGGGTGGTGTAGTAATGGATGTTGTGGATGGTGTTTAAGCGGTAGGCCAGAATCTCCCGGGTGCGGTAGAGGTGATGCAGGTAGGCCCGGGAAAAGTTTAGGCAGGTGTAGCAGGTGCAGCCGGGTTCGATGGGGCCGGTATCCGTGCGGAATCTTGCATTGCTGATGTTGATTTTGCCAAAGGCGGTGAAAAGTTGGCCGTTTCTGGCGTTTCGGGTGGGCATGACGCAGTCGAACATATCCGCCCCAAACCCGGTCATTTCCACAAGATCCTCGGGCCGGCCCACGCCCATGACATACCGGGGCTTGTTTTCGGGCAGAAGCGGCAGGGTGGATCGGGCCATTTCATGCATGAGCGCCACAGGTTCGCCCACGCTCAATCCGCCCACGGCATAGCCGGGAAAATCCAGATCCGCAAGGCCCTGGGCCGAGAGTCGGCGGAGGTGCGGATACATCCCGCCCTGGACAATACCGAACAAAAGGTTTTGCCCCATGTTTTTTGCCTGCACCTGCTTTTGGCAGCGTGCGGCCCAGTCCAGGGTGAGCTCGTGTGCGGCTTGTGCCTCTTTTTCCTCTGCCGGATGGGAAATGCACTGATCCAGGCACATGAGAATGTCGGAGTTGAGCCTGAGCTGGATGTCCACGGCATCCTCCGGGGAGATTAAATGCCGGGAGCCGTCAATATGGGACTGGAAGGCATAACCGTCTGGGGTGATTTTGGCCATTTTGGCCAGGGAAAAGATCTGAAATCCGCCCGAATCGGTGAGAATCGGGGCGTTCCAGTTCATAAACCCGTGCAGGCCCCCAAAAATATCAATGACATCGCAGCCGGGCCGCAGATAAAGATGATAGGTGTTTCCCAGGATGATCTGCGCCCCGCAGGTCGAAATTTCTTCCGGGGACAGGGCCTTTACCGTGCCCAGGGTGCCCACGGGCATAAACACCGGGGTTTTGACAATGCCGTGGGCGGTGGCAAGGGATCCGGTCCGCGCCCGGGTTTCCGAGCTTTGGGATTTAATGGCAAAAACAGACATGAGGTTGCTTTTTCCCGGGTCCAGGTGTTTTTCTAGTGGATGAACATGGCATCGCCATAGCTGAAAAAACGGTATCTTTCGGCAATGGCCTCGCGGTAGGCCGCCATGATATTGTCTTTTCCGGCAAAGGCCGATACCAGCATCAACAGGGTGGACCGGGGCAGGTGAAAATTGGTGATCATGGCATCAATGGCCTTAAACCGGTATCCAGGGTAGATAAACAGGTCGCACTGCCCGGATCCGCTTTGGATCCGGCCGAAATCGTCTGCGGCATATTCAAGGGTGCGCACGGATGTGGTGCCCACGGCCACGATCCTTTGGCCGTTGGCCCGGGCTGCGTTGATCCGGTCTGCTGTCGGCGTGCTGATCTCATAATGCTCTGTGTGCATCTGATGCTCGCGGATGTCTGTGACCCGCACCGGCATGAAGGTGCCGTAGCTCACATGCAGGGTGAGTTCAGCAATCTCCACCCCCTTCTGCCGGATTTGCTCCAGCAGATCGGCAGAAAAATGCAGCCCTGCGGTGGGGGCGGCCACGGCCCCGTTTTGCGCGGCATACACGGTCTGATAGGCATGCCTGTCGTGTTTCTGCCCGTTTCTGCGGATATAGGGCGGAAGCGGGACATGGCCGATTTTGTGCAGGATTTCTTCAAACATGGTCGAGCAGGTAAATTCCACCACAAACGTGCCGTTTTCGGCCGAGATTACCGCTGCGTGCAGACTGTCATCAAAAACAAGCCGGGTTCCGGGCCGCGGGGCCTTTGAGGCCCGGATCAGGCACCGGCACTCAAACCGGTCCGGCCGGGTGCCGGTTTGTTTTCTGCCTGCGTAATCAATGAGCAGCACCTCGATTTTGCCTCCTGAGGCCTTGTGCCCGAACAACCGTGCCGGAATCACTTTTGTGTTGTTGACCACCAGCACATCACCGGCACAAAGAAGATCCGCAAGCTGGTAGAAGCGCCGGTGCGCTGTAGCCCCGTCCGCCCGGCAAACCACCAGCAGGCGCGAATCCTGGCGGCTGTCTGCCGGGTGCTGGGCGATTAATGCCTCGGGCAGGTCATAGTCATAGGCGTCAATGGCATAGGGGTTCTGCTCTTGTGTGACACTGTTTGCGTTCATCTGAAATAGCTCCGGCCGATATAGGTCAGAATCAGGCCCATCAACATGAGCGTGAATCCGAAAATGCGCAGGGTCTGATCCGGCAGTTCCAGGACCCTGGCCATCATTTCCTTCATCCGGTCGGGAAAGGTGAAATAGGGCAGGCCTTCAATAATCATGACCATGCCGATGACACACAGAAAAAAATCCATAAGTGAGTATCCTTGAGTTGCTGCGTTATTCAAATCGTTTACTATATCTGCCGGGTTGATGGATTGTCAAAAATAAAACCGTCCGGGGCTTGAAAAAGATTTGCAGCCGTGGCAGATAAGGGGTTTGGAACCACGGCATTTATCAAGCCATTCAATTTTACGTAAAACAGGTTAAGGATCTGCACACATGCGCTATGAACCCGTCATCGGCCTGGAAGTCCATGCCCAGCTCAAAACCCGGACAAAAATATTCTGCGGATGCTCCACTGCATTCGGCGCTCCGCCCAACACCCATGTCTGCCCGGTATGCCTGGGCATGCCCGGTGTTTTGCCGGTTTTAAACCGCTCTGTTGTGGAATATGCCATGAAAATGGCCCTTGCCACGGGCTGCCGGGTGGAAGGCACCAGCCGGTTTGCACGAAAAAACTATTTTTACCCGGACCTGCCCAAGGGATACCAGATTTCCCAGTACGAGCTGCCCATTGCCAGAAACGGCTGCGTGGACATTGCACTGGAAGACGGCACGACCCGGCGCATCGGCATCACCCGCATTCACATGGAAGAAGACGCGGGCAAGCTCATCCATGATCCGGACCGTCCCGTGAGCTACGTGGATTACAACCGCACCGGCGTGCCCTTGATTGAAATCGTATCCGAGCCGGATCTGCGCTCTCCTGCCGAGGCCGGGGCCTATCTGCGGCAGCTGCGCGCGGTTTTGCGTTATCTCGATATTTCAGACGGCAACATGGAGGAAGGCAGTTTCCGCTGTGATGCCAATGTATCGGTCCGGCCGCAGGGACAGGAGCAATTCGGCACCCGCACGGAGTTAAAAAACCTCAACTCCTTTAAGTTCGTGGAAAAAGCCCTGGCCTGGGAAATAGACCGCCAGACCGAAGTTCTGGAGCAGGGCGGGGAAATTGTCCAGGAAACCCGGCTGTGGGACACGGACAAGGGACGTACCATATCCATGCGGGGAAAGGAAGAAGCCCACGACTACCGGTATTTTCCCGATCCGGATCTGGTGCCTCTGGTTATTGACCGCACCTGGATTGACCAGGTCCAAAAGGACCTGCCCGAGCTGCCGGACCAGCGGCGGACCCGGTTTATCGCTGATTTCGGCCTGCCCGAATACGACGCCGGGGTCCTGACCGCATCCCGGGAGTTTGCCGATTATTTTGAGCAGTGCCTGGAAATGGTCAACCGGCCCAAGCTGGTGAGCAACTGGATGATGGGCGAGCTCACGGGCCTTTTAAACGCCCGCGGCATAAACATCACAGAATCGCCCATATCCCCAAGCCGGTTTTCCGGTCTTATCGAGCTGCTTGACAGCGGGGTGATCAGCGGCAAGATCGCCAAAACCGTGTTTGATGAAATGGCGGACTCTGAAGATGAGGCCAAAACCATTGTTGAAAAAAAGGGCCTGGTCCAGGTCAGCGACCAGGGGGAAATCGAGGCGATCGTGGACCGGGTGGTGGCCGATCATCCGGATGAGGCGGAGAAATACCGCCAGGGCAAGAAAAAGCTCATGGGATTTTTCGTCGGCCAGGTCATGAAGGAGACCAAGGGCAAGGCCAATCCCCAGGTGGTCAATGAGGTGCTAAAAAAGCGCCTTGGCTGACTGTGTGACAAATGACGGATTTTTATACGATCCGGTGAAACCGCTTTTCCAGGTGCGAAACCGGCCACCGGATCACCGTGGGCCGGCCGTGGGGGCAGTGAAAGGGGTTTTGGCAGGCATCGAGATCTTTGAGCAGGGCGGTCATCTGTTCGGGCACAAGTCTCTGGTTGGCCCGGATGGCCCCGTGGCAGGCCATGACAATGATGCACTTGTCTTTGAGCCGGGAAAGCTCCGGGGCCGCGCCCGTGGTTTCCGCGGCTTCGGCCATGTCGGCCACAAGCCGGCCGATGCCCTCGCCCCCGAGCATTTCCGGCACGGCCTGGACCACAAAGGTCCGGTCCCCGAAAGGCTCGATTTCAAAACCCATGGCCTTAAATTCTCCAAGTAGCTGCTCGATGACCGGAACCTGCCGGTAGGTGAGCTCAACAGTTTCGGGCATCAACAGCCGCTGGGCCGGAGGGGTTGCCTGATTTTGGCCCGCAGCCGCCAGCTGCTCGTATAAAATCCGCTCATGGGCGGCGTGCTGGTCCACCAGGAGAAGCTCATCGGGTCTCTCGCAGATAATATAGGTGTTGCGGAACTGGCCGATGATGGCCGCATCTGCAAAAAAACCGGATTGATGCGGCACCGGGGCGGCCCCGGGAGAAGTTTCGGCCGGGGCTTTTGAAGAGACCGGGACCTGAACCCGGGTTTGCGGTTCAGGAGAAGGCGCCGGGATGGATTCGGGTGTCTGTGAACCTTGCTGGTATGCGGCTTTGGGCTCAAACAGGTTTGTCTGCTCCCAGGGCAAATCCTTTTTTTCCATGCGGGCCGCGGGGCGCGGCTGCGGGCGCTGCCAGGTGTTTTCAACAGCCCTGCGCACGGCCCCAATCACGTCTTTTTGATGTAAAAACCGCACTTCCTGCTTGGCCGGGTGCACATTGACATCCACTTCTTCCGCCGGCACCTCCAGAAATACCACCGCCACCGGAAAACGGCCCTTCATGAGCCGCCCCCGAAAGCCTTCGCAAAGGGCGTAGATAATGCCGCGGTCCCGGATAAACCGGCCGTTGACAAACACGTAGATCCGGGCTGTGGAACTGCGGGTGGCAGAGGGGTCAGCCACCCAGCCCGATATCCGGGTCCGGGGGTCGCTGTATGCCAGGGGATAAAGCAAAGACGAAAACTCGCTGCCAAGGACATCGGCCACCCGTTCGGCCGGCTCTGCAGTCTTGGGCCAGTCCCGGACCGGCTTTTTGTTGTGCAAAAGCTGGAATCCGATATCAGGCCGGGAAAGGGCAATACAGGCAACGGTTTCGGAAATATGGCCCATTTCCGTGTTCACGGTTTTTAAAAATTTGCGCCGGGCCGGGGTGTTGAAAAAAAGCTGGCTGACACTGATCAGGGTGCCGGCCGGGGCCCCGGTCTGGTTGACCGCCTTGATTTTTCCGCCGTCGACAAGGATCTCGGTGGCGGCATCGGCCTGCCGGCTGCGGGTGACCATGCGAAAGCGGGAAACCGCGGCAATGCTGGGCAGGGCCTCGCCCCTGAATCCCAGGCTGGAAATGGCGTGCAGGTCTTGGGCGTTTCGGATCTTGCTGGTGGCGTAACGCTCTATGGAGAGCAGGGCATTGTCCTGGTCCATGCCGGCTCCGTTGTCAGAAACCCGGATCAGGGAGCGGCCGCCCTGCTCGATTTCCACCCGGATCCGGTCGCTTTGGGCGTCAATGGCGTTTTCCAGCAGTTCCTTGACCACGGAGGCCGGCCGCTCCACCACCTCGCCGGCTGCGATCTGATTGGACAAAATTTCCGGCAGAATGCGGATGGCTGTCATTTCCATAGCCTCCCGGGCGGGTTACTGGCCGGGGGCATCCACTTCTCCCCGGAGAAAACGATACAGAAATTCGGTGTCAGTGGGCGAAAGATCAAATTTTCTGGAGGCCTCCTCCACCAGGTCCTGGTTGGGCGCATCCGGGCGTTCGTATTTTTTGACCTGGCCGATCCATTTCACTGCTTTTCGTAAATCTTCCTTTTTGGGCTGCATCAGGATTTTCCCCCTTTCGGGTTTGGGTCTGGTGTTAAGCGCTGTTTTTAAGCCGCCGGCAGATCCGGCTTCTGACCACAGATCCCGGCGGCCTGTTCAAAGGCGTATGCTGCCTGCAATAGTCTGGCTTCGGCAAAGTGCGGGGCCATCATCTGCAGGCCGATGGGCAGTCCGCTTTCGGAAAACCCGCACGGAAGCGACAGGCCGGGAATTCCGGCCAGGTTGGCCGACAATGTGAAAATGTCAGACAGATACATCTGCAGCGGGTCATCGGTTTTCTCGCCCAGGCCGAATGCCGGTGTGGGGGCCGTGGGGGAAACAATGATGTCGCAGGTTTGAAATGCAGCGGCAAAATCATTTCGGATCAGGGTCCTGACCTGGGAGGCTTTTTTGTAATAGGCATCGTAATATCCCGCTGAAAGGGCGTAAGTGCCCAGCAGAACCCGCCGCTTGACCTCAGGGCCAAACCCCCTGGAGCGGGTTTGTTCATACATCTGCTTCAAACTTCCGGCCTCCTTGTGCCGGAATCCGTACTTGACCCCGTCGTAGCGGGCCAGGTTGGAACTGGCTTCTGCCGGGGCGATCAAATAATAGGCGGCCACGGCATGCTCAGTATGCGGAAGGGAGATTTCCACGCATTTGGCTCCGGCATCAGTGAGCTGTGAAACCGCCTTTTCCACCGCCGCTTTGACCCCGGGGTCCATGCCCTCGGTGTTTTGGTATTCCACCGGAATGCCGAAGGTCAGGCCCTTGATCCCGGCATCCAGCCCGGCCGTATAGTCGGGCACATCATTTTTGGCGCAGGTGGCGTCTTTGGGGTCATGGCCGGAAATGGCCCCGAGAAGGATGGCCGCATCCGTGACATCCTTGGCAAGGGGGCCGATCTGGTCCAGAGACGAGGCAAAGGCCACCAGTCCGTAGCGCGAAACCCGGCCGTAGGTGGGTTTTAACCCCACCACCCCGCAATGGGCCGCAGGCTGTCGGATGGAGCCGCCAGTGTCCGATCCCAGGGCGCCCAGGCACATGTCGGCTGCCACGGCCGCAGCAGAGCCCCCGCTGGAGCCCCCCGGGGTCCGGGATCGGTCCCAGGGATTGCGGGTGATCTGAAACGCGGAATTTTCCGTGGACGAGCCCATGGCAAATTCGTCCATGTTGAGTTTGCCGGTCATGACCGCGCCTGCGGAAAACAGTTTTTCCATGACCGTTGCATTGTAAGGGGGCACAAAATCGGCCAGCATGCGGGATGCGCACGTGGTGGCAATCCCTTTTGTGCAGATCAGATCCTTGATGCCCAGGGGGATTCCCGTAAGCGGGCCGGCGCTTCCCTGCCGGAAGTGGGCATCGGCCTGTTTGGCCTGCTGTCTGGCTGTATCTTCGGCCACTGTGATATAAGCGCCGATTTCCGGGTCCAGCTGCCGGATGCGGCCGAAAACCGCATCGGTTAACTCCCGGGCGCTGATTTGCCGTTTGGCCAGAAGCCCTTTGGCTTCATGGATGGTCAGCTCATATAGTTTGGTCGATGTCATGGTCGGCTCTTTTCTGTTACTGGATGACTATTCAATGACCCTGGGGACCACAAAGCTGCCGTCTTCTGATTCCGGGGCGTTGGCCATGGTGTTTTGGGCTTCGAGATGGCCGGCCACTTCATCGTGTCTGAAGGCATTGCAGATTTCCACGGCATGGGCCGTGGGCGATACACCCGTGGTATCCACCCGGCTTACGCTTTCGGCATAGGCCAGGATATCGCCCAGGTTGCGGGCAAAACCGTCCACGTCGGTTTCATCGATGGTCAGCCGGGCCAGTGCGGCCACGTGGGCCACTTCTTCTCTGGAAATTTTCATGGATTTTCCTTTCGGGCGGTTATTGCCGCTTTTCCCTTAAATCCCGGCCGCGCTGAAAAATTGTCAAAACCCCGGCTCATGGGGCAGAAGCATGGCATCCACGCCGGCTTTCTGGAGCCGGGTCAGATCGTTTTCCGCCTGGCTTCGGTTGGTGTAGGGGCCGATGCGCACCCTGTGCCAACGGCCCTGGCCTTCCACTGCGGCCTTCTGGGTAAAAGCGGGATAGCCCTTGTTTTTGTATTTGTTTTTCACGGTTTCGGCTTTTTGTCTGTCGCGCAGGGATGCCACCTGGATGGCGTATAATTTCCTGGAATCCGGCTCGGTCACTTCCGTTGAAGCAGGCTGGGCCGGCACCGGTTCGGCGGCCGGCTTGGCCCGGGGCGGCTGGATCCTGCTTTCTGCCAGATCCGGTTTCGGGTGTTTTGGTGTCAGTACCCGGGGCCGTCCCTGAGCATGCTCGTCGATCTCTGATTTTTCCCTGAGCCGGTCGTAAAATTCAAAGGAAATGTCATCCGGCAGCCGCCCGTCAGTGCCCTGCTGTTCTCCGGGCTCGGAGAGAACGCTGCTTTGCAGCTGGGACAGCTTTTCGTCCAGGTGCTGCATGTCAAAATGCAGTGGTGCGGAATTTCGCCCCACCAGGACCCCAAGGATAAACATGCATCCTGAGGCAATAAAAATCATCAGTACCCAGCCGGAAGTGCTTCCGCGGCTGCTGAAGGAATCGGTTTTGGGAAAACTGCCGCCCATGATTTTTTTTACAGTTCCTGCTACATGATTTCCGGGGTGCTGACCCCGAGCAGTTTCAGGCCGTTTCGAATCACCTTCTGCACGGCCACCACCAGGTGCAGGCGGGCCTTGCTCAGCTGTGTGTCATCGGTAAGCACCCGGTGCTTATTATAATAGGCATGAAACAATGCCGCAAGATCCATAAGATAGTAGGCGATCCGGTGGGGCTCCATGAGGGCGGCGGCACCGGAGAGAACCTCCGGGTATTTTCCCATTTTTTTGATCAAAGCGATTTCCTCGGCTTCGCTCAGCCGCTGCAGGTCCGCGGGTTCCGGGCTTTTTTGCACATCCGGGTTTTCGTCTGCAGCCTTTTTGCAAATGCTTGAAATCCGGGCATGAACATATTGTACGTAATACACCGGGTTGTCGTTGGTTTTGGCCTTGGCCACCTCCAGGTCAAAATCCAGGGGGCTTTCATGGTGCCGGGTCAGAAAGATAAACCGGGCCGCATCCCGGCCCACCTCGCTGACAACGTCGCTGAGGGTGACAAACTGGCCGGCCCGGGTGGACATGGAAACCGGCCGGCCCTTGCGCAGCAGATTGACCAGCTGGGTGAGAATGACGGTAAACTGGTTGCTCTGTCTGCCCATGGCCGAGATGGCGGCGGTCAGCCGGGGCACGTACCCGTGATGATCCGCGCCCCACACATCAACGACCCGGTCATACCCGCGCTGGTATTTTTCCAGGTGATAGGCAATGTCTGAGGCAAAATAGGTGGTCTGGCCGTTTTGGCGCACCACCACCCGGTCTTTTTCGTCTCCGAACGCGGTGGCGCAAAACCACAGGGCCCCTTCGCGCTCATAAATCAGATCCTTTTGTCTCAAAAACGCGATGGCCGCTTCCACCTTGCCGGCATCATATAGGCTTTGCTCGCTGTACCAGCGGTCAAAACAAACCCCCAGATTTTCAAGATCCTGCCGGATGCCGGCCAGGATTTGTTCTGCAGCCTGCCCGGCAAGCTCTTTTTCAGCCTTGTTCCGGGGCATGTCAAAAAGGCTTTGGCCTTTTTCCGCGATCACGGATCGGGCAATGTCTTTGATGTAATCGCCCTGATAGGCGTCTTCGGGAAATTCCACATTCTGCCCGGCAAGCTGGCAGCAGCGCAGATACACGGATCTGCCCAAGGTCAGGATCTGGCGGCCGGCATCATTGATATAATATTCCCGCTCCACGCGGTATCCGCAGAAATCCAGCAGCGCGGCTATGCTGTCGCCCACCACCGCTCCCCGGCCGTGGCCGATGTGAAGGGGGCCGGTGGGATTGGCGCTGACAAATTCCACCTGGACCTTTTGCCCGTCGCCAAGGTTTTCGGCCCCATAGGCCCTGTCCTGCTGGTGGATTTCATGGATTACCGGCAGCCAGGCCGAGGGGCGGATGAAAAAATTGATGAACCCGGGTCCGGCGATTTCGGTTTTTTCAATCAGGCCATCCGGGTCGGTGATATGCTCCGCAACAGCTTCTGCGATTTTGCGCGGGGCCATTTTCTGGGCTGCAGCCCCGGCCATGGCGAAATTGGTGGCAAGATCGCCGTGGGCACCGGTTTTGGGTTCTTCCAGTATGATATCCGGAAAATCGTCTGATGCCAGTACCCCGGCCGCATGGGCGGTGCGGGCCGCATTAAGCACCATTTGTTTCACGCGTTGTTTGATCATTGGCTTGCAACTGTCCTTGCAATGGGTTTAAGCAATGGTAAAATCTAAACTTTTAAGTGTTTTTTCAGGCCAAGTCAAGGAGTCATTGCAGGGCGTTACCCTTGGGCGGTGCGCGAGAGGATGTGGTTTAGGGTGTCGAGCAGGGGATGGATTTTTTCCCGGTGTTCAGGGGGGATCATCAGTTGGCTGACAGGCCGGTTGGTTATGGTGACGCATTTTTTGGCCATATGCGCGGGATCAGATCCCAGACAGAGCATTACGTCAATGAGACTGCCAAAAAAACCGGATTGGTCCAGGTGCTCGATGACCTGGAGAAAAAGAGTGTTGACAGTCAATGTCAGCTCATCGATATGGGCGCTTCCGGTGTTCCGGCATTTGGAGAAAGAAACCATGCACCGGCAGCCAAACGGACGGGTCGGATAAATGGAGCAAAGGTCGTTTTCCAGCAAAGGACAAGGCAAAGACGGTTCCGGCGGGGCTTCTTCGGCCGGGGTTTTGTTCTCCAGACACATTTGGGCATAGGCGTTGGTGGTCATGGCCGGCTGATACCGGGGGGTATGGAGATGGCCGCGCATCTGCTGGTATAAGGCCGCCTTTTTCTGCCCGTCTAAGAAATGATCAATGAACCGGCCTTCCAGACTGGTCAGGGTAATGGCCGTGGTGCAGCATTCGGCGCAGAATTTCTCGCAGGCAAAGGAGAAGCTGCCCATGTAGTCGTCATACAGGCGGTAAATCTTGCCCAGGGCATCGATGTGGCTCACTGGTTTGGGTTGGCTTATGGGCATGGTATTGGCGGCTTATTTTTCCTCTCTGCGGTATTGTTTGTAGCAGGAAATCACCTTTTGCACGTACTGCCGGGTCTCGGGGTAAGGCGGGATGCCCTTGTAGTGATCCACCCTGGAGGGCCCGGCGTTGTATGCCGCAAGACTCAGGTTCAAATCCCCGTTGTAGCGCTTGAGCAGACCGCTTAAATAGCGGGTCCCGGCGGTGATGTTCTGCCTGGGATCAAAAGGGTCTGAAATCCGGTGTTTTTTAATGTGTACCGGCATGATCTGCATCAGCCCCCGGGCTCCGGCCCGGGAAACCGCCGTGGGGTTGAATCCGGATTCCACCCGGATTACGGCCTGCACCAGTTCCGGCCGCACCCCGTAAGTAGCTGCAATGCTTTTGATTATTTCAGTATACCGCATCCCTGACTGCACCGGCGGCCGGGGTGCTTCAAGATGCGGGGTTGGTATGTAATCCGCTGATTTGGGGCTATCCGTGAAATGATATCCGCCTTTGTCGTCAATATACATATACATTTCCGCCCGGGCGGGGCTTGGCGTCAGGCAGGCAAAGGCCAGGCACGCAAGGCCGGCGGTCAGAAAACAAAAAAAATTTGCGGATAGGCTCCGGGTTCTGGCAGTCATGGGCCGTGTCAATGGCAAAAAAACCGTTTGGGTGCTGCTGGCCGAAAGGGCCGCTTTTCCGATAGTTATGCCCGAAATTTATTATATTGTATACATGAAATCCCTATGCGGGGTCAAGTAAAAGAAGGGTGGGCACACAATCCGGTTCAATCCTCTTCGGGCACAAAGGCGGATACTTCATCGATGGTTTCAGCGTTGGCAAGCAGCATGGCCAGCCGGTCAATGCCCAGGGCATTGCCTGCGGCCGGCGGCATTTGGCCCAGGGCGGCAAGAAAGGCCTCGGGCATCGGGCCGGCGGCAAGGCCCTGTTTCTGACGCCGCTGCAGTTCCGCCTCAAAGCGCCGGCGCTGCTGGTCCGGATCAATGAGTTCGGAAAATCCGTTGCAGATTTCCAACCCTCCGATATAGGCTTCAAAGCGTTCGGCCACATGGGGGTTATCATTTCTGAGGCGGGCCAGAGCGGCTTTTTCCGCCGGGTAATCGTATAAAAATATGGGTCTTGCGGGATCCAAAGCGGGCTCGATTTCCAGGGCCATACGCTCGTCAAAGCTCTGGTCTGCAAGTGCCGCTTCCATGGTGGTGTTTGTAAAGCGCTGAAAAGCCTTTTCGACCGTAATCTTGGGCCATGGCCGGTCCAGGCGGATAACCGTGCCGTGGCGCCTGAGATGCCGGGTTCCCAGGACCTTTTCACAGGTCTCGCGGATCAGGCTTTCGGTCTGGTTCATCATCTCATGATAGGTAAAATCGGCCGCATACCATTCCAGCATGGTGAACTCCGGCAGGTGCCGGCTTCCGCGCTCCTTTGCACGGAAGGTCTTGCAGATCTGAAAAATCCGGGGATACCCGGCAGCAAGCAGGCGTTTCATGTAGAGTTCAGGGGAGGTCTGCAAAAAGGCGCCGTCAGCTGAGATGGCCTCAATGTGGGCTTCGGGCGCGGGTGCAGGTGTGCGCACCGGGGTTTCCACCTCCAGAAAATCGTGGCGGCAGAAAAAGGCGCGAACCGCATTTAACAGCCGGTGACGGATCTGCAGGCAGTGGCGGAGCCCCTGTTGACGAAACGCGGTCATAGCAGCCGGGCCGTCCTATTTTTTTCGCACCCGGTACTGGTCTTCAGGCCGGTCCTGGAGCAGGATCATGTCATAGGGGCCCATGTCGGTTTTTTCAAACCATTGGTATCCGGTTTTGCGGCAGTTTTCACAGGCTTTGCGGGGAATGTGGACAGCCAGCACCCGCATTTTTCTTTCCACGGAAGAGTCGATTTTCAAAACACCGCTGCACTCCCGGCACACCTGGAGGGTTTCATGCTGGGATTCATAAAATCCGTCCGTGTCGTAAAAAACGGTATTGTGGCGCTCGGCATAAATTACGTTTTCCTGCATGCGGATGCGGATGTTTTGCCGGTCGTTCCAGGTATCTATGACCTGCTGGCAGGTTTTTTCAATGGTTGCGGTGATGCTGGGGCCCTGGCGGAGACGTTCGGCCGAGTACTCGGGTTCCACCACGTGGCTGTAATCCATGCCGGCCATGGCCAGAATGAGGCCGACATTGACGTAGGGAAGGGCGCTTTCAATGGAGTATCCGCCTTCGAGCACGGCAATGTCGGGCTTGAGCCGGGCGGTGAGATCCGCATAACCCTTGGCGGAAAAATTCATGTTGGTCAGCGGGTCTGTGAAATGATTGTCCTGGCCGGCGGAGTTGACGATCAGATCCGGTTTGAACTCCTGGAGTATGGGCAGCACGGCTTTTTCCAGCACGGTGAGAAAACCTTCTTCCGAGGTATAGGGCGGAAGCGGAATGTTTAAGGTTGTGCCCGCAGCCGTGGGACCGCCGGTTTCATTGTTAAAGCCCGTGCCCGGAAACAGGGTTCGGCCGTCCTGGTGCATGGAGATAAACAATGTGTCCGGATCATGCCAGTAAATGTCCTGGGTGCCGTCGCCGTGATGACAGTCCGTGTCAATGATGGCCACCCGGTCGACTCCGTAGGCCTGGCGGAGGTATTCGATCATGATGGCTTCGTTGTTGACGTTGCAAAACCCCCTTCCGCCGTGGACCACGCGCATGGCGTGGTGGCCCGGGGGCCTGACCAGGGCAAATCCGCGATCCACAAGACCGTCCATTTTGGCCTTGCCAATGGTTTTGGCACCCCCGGCGCTGATGAAATGCGATTCGGTCATAACGCTTCTGGCATCCGGCACGCAGAAATGAACCCGCTGTACATCCTTGATATCCACCACACCGGCCTTGAATTCGTCAATGCCTTCAACGTCAAGAAGGCCCTCCTCGGAGATCTGGTCCTGGGTGTAGAGAAGGCGCTCTTCGCGCTCCGGGTGAGTGGCGCTGATGGCCCAGTCGTATGCCGGGAAAAAAACCAGGCCCGTATGGGTCTTGGCCTTTAGCATGGGTGATCTCCGTTTCGGGATTGTTTTTTGATTTGCGCAATGATCTTTTCATACTGGCCGATGAGTCCGGGCCGGACCTGGACCTTGATGCGGATGTTTTTGCCGATCATCCGGAAATCGCGCACCATGTTAAATTCCAGCGCCTCGGTGACATCGGTGACAAGGTCGCCTGAGCTGGCCCCTTCCCTGAGGGCTTTTTTCTCCAGCAGTTCCGTGGCCATTTCCGTGGCATCAGCCATTGTAAAACCCGGCTTGAGCGCCTGGATAAACATTTCCTCAGGGGCCGAGGCCTCGAGCTTGTAGGTGTCTGCAAACAGGGTCACTTCGCATGTGGTGCGCGAAAGGGCCGTGCCCACGGCGTTGGCCACGTCCCAGTGCGGTACCACGCTAACCTGGTAATCAGAAACAGCCGTAAAATTTTCTGCAAACATGGGTGCCGGCCCGCCGAGTACCAGAAGCCGGGTGGGCTTGATCTGGTGGCCGTGCAGGGCCTCGCGCACCGTGTAAACGGGCCTGCTGTTGATCAGGCTCACCATTTGCCGGGCGGAATCCAGAATTTCCCGGCAGGTCTGGTCAAATATTCGCCGGGCGGCTTCAGCGGTGGAAACTCCCAGAAGCTGTGCAATGGCCTCAATGCCTTTTTCCGCCTTTTCCCGGTCGCCGTTTTGGGCCTTGCCCAGGACAAAAAGAGCGTCTGTGGGCGTGGGTTCCGGGCCGTCATAGGCCATGGCCGGACCGGTTCTGTCCGGTCCGATAAACAGGTGTCCGTGTTCCACCCGCACCGTGCTGTCACCGCCCAGGCCCACGGAATAGGAGTGCAGGGCCCGGATCAGGGTTTTGTGTTCAGCGATTTCGATTCCGTAGGGTGCCAGCACAGGCACGCCATTGATGAGCACGGCCATATCCGTGGTTGTGCCGCCGATATCGAGCACAATGGTCTCTTCGTCATCTGCGGCAAAACCGATGGAGCCCATCACGCTTGCCGCCGGTCCGGAGAGAATCGACTGGCCGGGAAAGTCAATGGAGGTTTCAAAATCCATGGTCCCGCCGTCTGCCTTGAGGATATAGATGGGTATCTGGATGCCTTTTTTGTCCAGGGATTGCCGGACGGCCTCAAAGAAGCGTTTGTGCAGGGGATAGACGGATGCGTTTAAAAAAGCCGTGGTGATGCGGCGGGGAAAGCTGAAGTTGCCCGAGACGTTGTGCCCGAGAAAGACCTTTTCAAACATGGGGGAAATGATTTCCCGGATGCGTTTTTCATGGGCCGGGTTGCGAATGGAAAATTTGCCCACCACGCCCACGTACTCGATGCCTGAATCCCGCATGCGGGATGCGGCATCTTCCACTGCCTTTTCATCGGGCTTTAAAATCTCCCTGCCGCTGTGATCCATTGCCCCGGCCACCCGGTAATAGTGCTCGCAGGTGCGGAAATTTTCCGGGTCGATTCCGGGCCCGGAGGTCACGATCATGCCCACGGCCGGAAGCTTGTCCTGTACAATGGCGTTTGTGGTCAGGGTGGTGCTCAAAACCGCGTGGGAAATTTGACTGATATCGATATCGCGGGTAATGTGTTCCAGGCCGGAGAAAACCGCATCAAAAAGCGCCGATGTGTCGGTTGGCACCTTGATCCGTCTTTCCAGGCCGTTTTCGCCCACAAGAACAACGTCGGTATGGGTTCCGCCAACATCTAATCCGATGATCATGGTCTGCCCCTGGTCTATGGGATCGTTTCGGCGTATCCGGCGGCTGGCCGGACAATGCGTGTCTATGACATTGCTAACCGATATGATCATCGTTGTCAACCGAATCATCGGGCGCCGGGCAACGGGCAGTAAATTTCATCCTGCTTTGTGCAGATGCTTATCGGCTGTCTTTTAGGGGTTTTCGCATGATGCGGGCCGGTGGTGGCGGTTTGCTCCCTGCTGACCGCTTGCGCGCTCAATGCGACTCGCAAACCGCCCCCACCGGACCGCCTCATGGCCGGCGCCCGTCAGGTTTGTCAGGAAGGAAGCCCTGCGGCCAAGCTTACGCGATAGGAACAGGCGTTTACAATTTGCATTTTTCGTGGAAAAATGCCAGTGCTTGCAGAAAAACTTTCTCGGTCCCGGAAGAGCGTTTCCAGGGAAGCCCAAGGACGGGGTCGGTTTTTGAAGCGACATTGAGCGTTTACGGAAAAATTCAGCAAATGCCGGAGCTAAAAAATTTCAAATTGTTTGAGGCCGACAGGCCGAGTTTTTGAAATTTTAAGCGTAGGCATTGGCTGAATCCGTAAACGGTCAGGAGCGAAAAAACTGACCCCGGCCGCAGGGCTTCCTTCCTGACAAACAGCGGACGCGGTAAAAAGCTTTTT